>NZ_JBFXHE010000103.1:0-11654 GCF_050177295.1 Desulfobacter sp. | reverse complement strand
GGCTAAAAAAACCGGCAAAAAAGTGGCGGTTATCGGTTCCGGTCCCTCCGGACTGACCGTTGCGGGCGAACTTTTAACCAAGGGCCACGATGTCACCATCTTTGAAGCATTTCACAAACCCGGCGGGGTTCTGGTATACGGTATTCCCGAATTCCGTCTGCCCAAGGAAATCGTTGCATCCGAAGTGGCCACCCTTGAAAAAATGGGGGCAATAATTGAATGCAACACGGTCATCGGTGCCACCATCACCGTTGACGAACTGTTTGCCGAAGGTTATGACGCAGTATACATCGGCGTAGGTGCAGGGCTTCCCAAATTCATGGACCTGCCCGGCGAAAACCTCATCGGTATTTATTCTGCCAATGAGTACCTGACCCGGACCAACCTGATGAAAGGGTATCTGTTCCCGAAATACGACACCCCCATTGCCCGGGGTAAAAATGTCGTGATTATAGGTGCCGGTAACGTGGCCATGGACTCTGCCAGAACAGCCATGCGCTTAGGTGCAGACTCTGTCAAGGTTGTTTACAGGCGCTCCAGGGAGGAGATGCCCGCAAGAAACGAAGAGTTGCACCATGCAGAAGAGGAAAAAATCGAATTTGTCCTGCTGACCAATCCCACCCGGTTCTTAGGTGATGAAAACGGAAGGTTAACCGGTATGGAATGTCTGAAAATGGAACTGGGCGAACCTGATGCTTCCGGCCGCCGCCGGCCCATGGCCATTGAAGGCAGCGAGTTTAAAATAGACTGTGATCTGGTTGTCGTGGCTTTGGGATCCAACGCAAACCCGCTGCTCACCAATACCACCCCGGACCTGGCTTTGAATAAATGGGGTAATATTATTGCAGATCCCAGCAACGGCAAAACGTCCAAAAGAGGTGTCTGGGCCGGCGGCGACATCGTTACAGGCGCGGCCACAGTTATCCTTGCCATGGGTGCAGGCCGTGCTGCAGCCAACTCCATTCATGCTTACCTGACCCTTGGCTGGTAATCTTTAATAATATCATCAAAGGCTCGTCCGGATACGAGTATCCGGCTTGCCTTTTGTGTTTTGCACCTATGGGAGCCAGAGCCCTGCGGCTATTCAGGTCTGATAAACACCTTATGGTCCACCAGGGACAGGGAATGAATCTTTCCTTTTATAAATTTTTGTTCACCGAAAATGGACACCAGGCGGATGCCTTCCTCTTCGGGGTCCACCTTGTCCACAGCCTCCAGAAAAAGAGACTCCTGCCCACTCTCGTCCACGAGATATGCATTGGCTTCACACATAATATGCGCTCCTGATCTTTGATCCTTTTACGGCCACGGGTCTTTTCCGTTTTTTTAACCTGCGGAAACACCCCCAATAGATATACTATACAGGTTATTGGTTTTTAATTACACCCAAAACCCTTTGCTAAGACAGCGGGAAATGGACATCTAACAATTCATCCACCAGCAGGGGCAACGGCGAACCCACCACCCCGACAATGGCAATATTCTCCTGGGTCAGGGGCAAAAGCACCTTTTTTGCCGGGGAACAGGACACGGCTTCGGCCATCTGGGGGGTCACCTCTCCCATCATGGCATGGGGCATGATAATCCCCACAGTGCCGATAATCATATCAGCACTTTTAACCGTCTGTACAATGGCGTTGGTGCCGGAAGCGCCCTTATTGGCACGGGCTTTAAGCATCTGGGCAGTGGCAATGGCATTGGTGCCAAGGGCAACCACCTCAACGGACTCTTCAAACCGCTCCTTGATCCGCTTGATTATGGTTGATCCGATACCGCCACCCTGACCATCGATCACACACACTTTTTTCATGTTGTTTCCTGTTAAATTACGAGGCAGACTTGAGCCCAGACCGCTTTGGCTATATGTTCCACAGACTCATTTCCGTCAATTACAGCCACGCGCTCCTGGTGCGCCAGGCGGTGAAAAGCTGCCAAATAATTTGCCCGTACCTGCTTCATGATATCTATCTTTTCATAGATTTCAAGGTGTTTTCTGGTGGTTTGAAGCCGCTTCAGGCAGATTTGAGGGTCCACATCAATAAACAGGGTGATATCCGGTTTTAGAATATCGGCATTGAGTCGATTGGCCTGAATCACCCACTCCATATCCATATACTGGCTGTGATAGGCATAGGAAGAAAAATAATACCTGTCACACACCACAATTGTACCGTTATCCACCATCTGCCGGATACCGGTTTCAGGGTTCATTAAATGCTCGGTGCGGTCTGCGGAAAAAAGGCTTGCAATAGTTCGCTGGTCCGCTGAAAGACTGCCGGACAGCATCTGGCGGATCAACCGGCCCACAGGACCGTCGGTGGGTTCACATGTGGCAAAAACCGGGGTGCCTGCTGACGCCAGGCGCTTGTAAAGCAGTTCCGCCTGTGTGGTTTTGCCTGCCCCGTCAATGCCTTCAAACACCACAAACCGGCCTTTTTTCTTTTTTTCCAAACTGACTTCCTCTGTACAACACAATAAACCCGACAGACCCCGGTAACCGGGATCTGCCGGGCTGACTGATCTAAAATCCCGAATGGATCAGGCTTAGGATGAGCTGTGGCAACCGTTACAATTCACAGGGGCGACCTTGGGAAGATCAGTTTTCTTTATCTTATCCTGGGCCATGGCTGCCCTTTGCTTCTTGTCCGTATCCCGGTGGCAGGTTACGCAGGCATTGTGAAAGGCCGCCAGATAGTACATCTGGTTTGCTTCATCTTTGATATTCCTGGAGCCTGATGGCTTGGTTTCACTGTGGCAGGAAGCGCATGCTTCAATTTCGCTTTCCCCGTCCCAGTCATGGTGACAGTCTTTACAGGCATATTGGAAATGAAGTCCATGGGGAAAACCAACAGGGTTCCTTGTGGCTTTTACCCCTTCCGGCGCCTTTATGGTCAAAATGCCCAGGGGGATGGACAGGGTTTTACCACTGTTTTCAACATTTGAATGGGGATCAGGATGGCATCCGGCACAAGCAACCGGGCCTGTAACAATGCGCTTGGAACCATCAGCCTTTTGCTGGTCAGCCTCTTTTCTGTGGCAGTCCCGGCATACCTGATGGAAAGCCCCGGTCATGGATTTTACGCTGTTTTCCGATACATCCGCCTGACCAGGTTTAGGCGCCCAGAAATTTTCATGACACCCGCTTGTTCCGCAACTTTTTATGGGACCGTTTCCGTCCCAATTGTGGTGGCACGCTTGACAGGAATAGGAAAAATGAAGGGAATGGGGAAAATTAACCGGAGACAGGGTGGCCTTGTATTCGGCATCCTCGGGGGCCGCCAGAGTCATGGTGCCGGTGGGAAGCTCAAGTGTAGCCTCAGCGGCCGCAGCAAGGGCAACGCCCGTTAAAACAAAAGCAAACCAGGATACTGCAATGAGAAATAATCGTTTCATGATACCTCACCAATAAAGCTGTTATGTCAAATTGTACCGGATGTGACCGGGGGTAAATTGTCCGGCCTTTAATGTCACATAAACACCATTGTCTTTTCAATGCACTAATATATAAATGTTGCCTTTTGTATATTAATTAATGTTTATAAAATCAACCTGAAATTTGGTCATCAGGACTAAAAAAATCCATTTCCGTTCTTAAACGGGCCATTTTGGGCTGAATATTAAACGATTCAGGGACCTGCAAAAAATGTAATTCCAGCACGGCAAGGGCTTTAGCTGCAACTGAAACAGCCGCCTTTTTCCTGTTGTAAGCCAGAAGTTCAAATGTACCTGCTGTGCGTATCATTGCCTGCAGAATCTTTTTTTCCTGCCCCAGAACAGTCCTGTAGTCCTGCTCAAGCCATTCATGGCACTCAAAAAAAAGGGCTTCATCCAAGAGCAGACCGGCTGTTGCATAAATATCGGCGCCCCAAAGGGGATCTGACGACATTTGCGCCAGAACAGCGGCATACCGGTCATACCGTGCTTTGATGTAACTTTGGGCCGGACTGGACAACCTTTTCCGGCCCAGGTCTGAAACCGCCTGGACCACGGGTGTCAGATCGCCTTTATGCAGGGCGCAAATAAATGCACTTCCCAAAAGATTTCTAACATCCCGGTCTGTCCGGTTTTCAAAAGGATTAAATACTATTTTCATCATCCCTGAACTCATACCTGAAAAATGGGGGGATTTTCAAGGGGGATTCATTTTTTTTGTTTCCTGTTTTCCTGATACAGCCAAACTGAAATGGCGGAACAGACCGGGAAACTGGATAACCTGACCAACGGGTTTGCTATAGAATAATAAAGTCAGCCCTGTCCGTAAAACCCTTGAGCATTACCTTCAATTAGCGTATTTTGTTTTACTGATTCAAGGGGGGTATCAAAAGGCCCTAGGCAGGCTTTTGGGTGTATCGGGGGTTATTGACACGATCCGGTTTTTATAACGTTTTAAATGCCGGGCAAACAAACGAGGTTCTCATGGCAAAAAAAATCATTATTATCGGTGCGGTGGCACTAGGCCCCAAAGTGGCCAGCCGCCTCAGACGGCTTGATCCCGATTGTGAAATCACTATGATTGACAAGGACAGCTTAATTTCATACGGCGGATGCGGCATTCCTTATTATATCGGCGGTGACATCGGAGAGATGGAAGAGTTATACTCCACCACGGCCCACCACGTCAGGGATGCACAATTTTTCCGTACAGTCAAAGGTGTTGAGGTACTCACCCGGGTGGAAGCCATCGGCATTGACCGCAGAAAAAAACAGCTCAAAGTCCGTCATCTTGAAGACGGGACCGAGTCTGAAATGCCCTATGACAAGCTGGTCATTGGCACAGGCGGCACACCCTTTACCCCGCCCATCCCCGGTGCAGACCTGCCGGGCGTATATCCTGTATCCAACCTCCACCATGCCAAAGCCATCAAAGATTTGATCAGCAAGGGCGCTGTGGGAAATGCCGTGGTCATCGGTGCCGGTGCCATAGGTGTTGAAATGGCCGAGGCCCTGACCGATCTGTGGGGCGTGGAAACTACCCTTGTGGAAATGGCCCCCCATGTGCTGCCCGTTGCCATTGGTCCCAATATTGCCCTTATTGTTGAAAAAGAGCTTGAGAACAATGAGGTGGCTGTCAAAATCGGAGCCCAGGTCACCAAAATCCTTGGGGATGCGGAAAACGGCGTTACCGGGGTTGAGGTCAGCGGAGAGGTGATTGAATGCGACCTTGTGATCATGGCCGTGGGTGTTCGCCCCAACACGGGATTTGCGGCAGAAGCAGGCCTGGCTGTGGGCCGGGGCGGTTCCCTGATCGTGGATAAAAATTTAAGAACCACTGATCCTGATATTTACGCAGGCGGCGACTGCATTGAGATGCGCAATCTGGTATCCGGCGACCAGCTCCCCATGCCTTTGGGTTCCCTTGCCAACCGCCAGGGCCGGATCATTGCCACCAACATCTTTGGTAAGTCTGCCCAATTTGACGGCACTGTGGGTACCTTCTGCATCAAGGTATTCGGCATGGGCGTGTCCACTGCAGGCCTGACCCTTCACCAGGCCAAAGCAGCCGGATTTGATCCGGTTCACTCCGTGGTGGCCCAGTTTGACCGGGCCCATTTCTACCCCAACTCAAAATTCATGTTCATCCAGCTCATTGCCGACCGGGCCAGTCGCAGGGTTTTAGGCGTGGAAGCCGTGGGTGAACAGATTGATGCCGTCAAGGCCAGGGTGGATGCCGTGGTGCCGCTGCTGCACAAAGGCATGAGTGTGGATGAAGTCTGCACCCTGGAAGTGGGCTATGCACCGCCATTTGCATCGGCCATGGATGTGATCAACAATGCCGGCAATGTGCTCGATAACATTCTGGACGGCAGGAACGCCCCCATTGACCTGCCTGAATTTCTTGATCTGTTCAAAAAAGGCGAGATCACGGTGGTGGACTTGAGGGAGCATGTGGAAGCCCAGCCGTTTATCGACAAATACGGGGCGGACCGCTGGCTCCACCTGCCCCAGCCCGAGTTGCGCGAACGCTGTAATGAACTGCCAAAAGACAAAGAACTCTGCCTGTTCTGCGGCACGGGCGCCAGGTCTTTTGAATGCCAGATAATTTTGAACCAGAACGGGTTCACCCGCGTTAAAAACCTTCAGGGTGGATATGCCATCATACGGGTCACTGATCCGGATTTCATTCCCCAGGGAGGATAACCTGTTACCAGCCCGGGGATTTGGCAATCCCATGCCATTTTCCCCGGGGCAGCACATGAAGACGACACCCGGTTATAGGGGACTTGAAATTCACATAGGTTCCTTAACCGGGGTATTTCATGACTTTTTAAGTAATTTTGGTCACTTCCTCTCTCTGGCTCAATAGCACAGTTCAAACCAAGCCCCAAAAAAATTTCTTGACTCTGCTTGCCAACGCATTATATAAAAGTATTCGCTTAATTATAAGAGTGTTTTATTGAAACCCTTTTTCGGTATGGCCCCTTTAACTGGTGCGGTTCCCCGATATTTGATAGATAGCCGATGTGTTGCGGCTACTTCAGTGGGGAATCTCTTCGATCACCCCTTAAGTAAAATTCAATGAAGGAGAGCGTATGTCTGCATTAGAAGAACGCGTACGTTGTAAAGAACTGCTCAGCAAAGTAACAACCCCTGAAAATTGTATTCAGTACTTCAAAGATGGTATGAATGTCGGCATGTCCGGATTTACCCCGGTGGGCTATCCGAAAGTTGTACCCATTGCTCTGTGTGACCACGTTGAAAAAAACAATCTGCAAGGCAAATTAAGACTCAACCTGTTTATCGGCGCGTCTGTCGGTGCCGAGGTTGAGGACCGCATGGCCTCATTAAACATGATTGACCGCCGCTGGCCCTACCAGACAGGGAAACAACTGGGAAAAGCCATTAACAAAGGCCAGATTCGCATGGGCGACAAGCACCTTTCCATGTTTGCCCAGGATTTGAAATACGGTTTTTATACCAAGGACAAAGGCGGCAAGCTTGATCTCGGGATCATCGAAGCATCCGCCATTACCGAGAATGGCGATATCATTCTTTCCGGTGCCGTCGGTACTGCGCCTGAAATCATTGATGTTGCTGAAAATATCATTGTCGAAATCAATACCGGCCTGCCCTCTTTCGAAGGCATGCACGATATTCTCCTGACCGACCTGCCTCCGTACAGAAAAATCCTTCCGGTCACTGATGTGCGCCAGCGCATCGGTACGCCCTGGGTCCCGACCGACAAGAGCAAGATCATCGCCATTGTCGAATCCAAGCTGCCCGATAACGGCCGTGCCCTGCGCGGCACCGACGATGTGGCCCAGGCCATTGCCGACAACATCGTTGATTTCTTCAAGGTTGAAGTGAAGGCCGGCCGCCTGCCCAAGAACCTTTTGCCTCTGCAATCCGGTGTGGGCTCCATTGCCAATGCCGTTGTGGGTGGGCTGACCGCAAGTCCCTTCGAAGACCTGGTCGTCTTCACCGAGGTTCTCCAGGACACCTTCCTGCCCTTCCTTGATTCGGGCAAATGCAAGTACATCAACTGTACCTCATTGTCGTTGTCTAATGAGGCATTTGTCGATTGGTGGGAAAAATTCGATACTTATAAGAATATGGTGCTGATGCGTCCCCAGCAGATTTCCAACAACCCGGAACTCATCCGCCGTTTGGGCGTTATTTCCATGAACACGCCGCTTGAATTTGATTTCTATGCCCATGCCAACTCCACCCACGCAGGCGGTACCCGCATGCTGAACGGTATCGGCGGTTCCGGCGACTTTGAGCGCAACGCTTATATCTCCATGATGCACTGTCCTTCCTGCCGTGCAACCAAGGTTGATGAATTCGGCATCACCGGCGTTGTTCCCAAGGTTCCCCACGTCGATCACACCGAGCACGACATTGATGTTCTGGTTACCGAGCAGGGTTTGGCTGACCTGCGTGGTATGGCACCAATTGACCGCGCCCGCGAAGTTATCGACAAATGCGCACATCCGGCGTACAAAGATTACCTCACCGATTACCTTGAGCGCGCCACCGAGGCAACCGGTGGGCACCATGAACCCCAGCTGCTGGACGAGTGTTACAAAATGCACATCAACTTCGCACAAAACGGCACCATGCGTTTCTGGGAAAAATAAAAATAAAACAAAGCGCAATACTGCCTTACCGGAAACCCAAGCCCCGCCGAAACTTGGCGGGGCTTTTTATTTTCCGGTCAATTTTTTGAATTCATTTTTCAAATTTAAAATTCAGGTGCTTTGTGACGTTCAAATTAAAAAACCTGAATGATAGTAATCCATTAAGCCTTTTTCAAATGAGTAGTCGGGAACAAAACCGATTTTTTCTTTTGCCAGAGACATGTCACACTCCGTATAATTTTGATATGCGCCCTCAAAAGGATTTTCGATATATTCCGGTTTCCTGTCCAGACCAAGAACAAAGTTGAGCTGTTCAACGATCTGGTTAAAAGAGATTGCTTTTCCCGACCCGCAATTGACAATGCAGCTTTCCTTTGCCTTTGATGCAAGTATATTGGCTTTTACAACATCTTTAACATAGATGTAGTCTCTTTTTTGATCTCCGAACTTGAAAAGCTTTGGATTTGATTTTTGCATCTGCTGGGCAAATTGATACACCATTGTGGCCCTTGTCCCTTTATGGTTTTCCCTTGGCCCGAATATATTGCAATATCGAAGTCCGACAATAGTGAGGCCTGAATCTCGGGCTGCAAGCTCCATGGAAAAATCATCCAGCATTTTTTTTGCCCTGGCATATGGTGTTTGCGGGTCAGGCGGGTCACTTTCGTGGTAAGGAGCCGGATTGTTGCCATATATTGCTGTTGATGAGGCGTAAACAATTTTTTTACATCCATGGGACATGACATATTTGAATAATTGAATTGATGATTCAAGATTGGCTCTCATAATCTCTTTTTCATCATTGACTCTTGTACCGTTAATTGCGGCCTGGTGAAAAAGAACATCAATCTTTCCAATGGCATCCCAATCTATCCCAAGGAGACCTGGATACAAACATTTTCCCTTGAATCCAGGTATGACTTGTTCAGATTCATGCCCTGTAATGATTACCTCGTTTCCTTGTTCCTGAAGCGCCAAAGTCAAGTTGGAACCGACAAATCCGGTTCCTCCGGTTACTAAACATCTCATACGTATTACCTATTTTGTGGTTTGTGTTGTGTTGCCCCCCTTTTGGGGGTTGACCCATGGATATCCTGATAATGGAGACATTGGAAAAAGGCAAAAAAAAAGCCGGAAATTTTCCATCCGCATCAATGAAAATCCTTAAGGGGAGTACAGGCTCTATCTCTCCTTTTATAAAATTTGCAGTTCTAATACAACTGGAACCGGCTTACCATTATATTAAGGTTTTCAGCCAGCTTGGACAATGCGCCGGCACTGGTATAAATCTGCCTGCTGCCTTTATTCATTTCAACGGTAGCATTGCTGACCTCGGTAATATCCTTTGTAACCTCAGCCGCCACAACAGAAGTCTGGGTGACATTCTCATTGACTTCCTGGATCCCCTGTGATGCCTGGGCAACATTATTTGCTATCTCCTGGGTCGTGGCAGCCTGCTCCTCAATGGCAGTGGCAACAGTGGTAACGATTTCGTTGATCTCATTGATGATTCCAACGATGGATTCAATGGCGGTTACAGATTCATTGGTGGTTGTCTGAACCCCTGCAATTTTGTCGCTTATTTCCCTTGTTGCCTCGGCAGTCTGCTGGGCAAGGACCTTAATTTCCCCGGCCACAACGGCAAAGCCCTTGCCTGCCTCACCGGCCCTTGCCGCCTCAATGGTTGCATTAAGGGCCAGCAGGTTGGTCTGCTCGGATATGTCGGCAATGGTTTCCGTTACCTTACTGATTTCAGATGCAGCCCTTCCAAGATCATCTACCTTTAAGGATACCTGTTTTGCTGTTTCAACAGCCCTGGCTGTTGTTTCGCTGCCCTTGGCCGTATTGCCTGCGATTTCATTTATGGTAGACGACATCTGCCCGGCGGCAGTGACAATCATCTGGATATTTACAGTGGTCTGTTCTGTGGCTGCTGCAACAGAGTTCATATTGGCTGCCATTTCCTCGGCAGAGACAGAGACATTATTGGACCGTTCCGCAGTCTGCTCCGAATTTGCCGTTATCTGTTCCGAAATGGCAGACAATTCTGCGGAAGAGGCTGTCAGGGTCTCTACGCCGTTTGCAATATCCTTGACCATATGGATCAGGTTTTCAGCCATATATTTCATGTTGTTATACACACCGGTATTCTTTGCCGGGTCAAATTGGACAGCCAGGTTCCCGTTGGCAATGCTGTTAGTAATATCTACAATATCTGCAGGATCCCCCCCAAGCTGGAAAACAACACTTCGCTTGATCAAGAAGGCGGTTCCGATTCCCATGGCAACAGCCAGAAGCGCAACCCCGATAATCAGCCGCTTTGCATTGACAATTTGCAGGTCTGCTTTCTGCTGCTGGCCGTCCAGGGAGATCTTGACGGTATTCTGGACTTGGCGGGCGCATGCCACCATAGTCGCGTTAATTTGGTTTTGGGAATCTTTCAGTTCCTTAAGCTTGGAAAACGCCTGGCGGTATGTATTTGCGGCCTCTATTATCGGTTTTGCAGTCTTTCCTTTTTCAACGATTTCATCAAGTATGCCATTGACTTTTATGAAATAGGATTCCTCCTTGCGGATCAGAAAATTTTTTTCATGGCGGCGGCATTGCAGCAACTGCCGGATAATGGTCTCGGTATTCTCAGTGCGCTTCATCAAATCTGTAATCTGAATTGGATCTGCATTCCGGGCAATCAGACGTTCACATTCAGCCCGGTCCGCTTCAAGAATGACCGTGGCGGCTGCTTCCATCTGCCGCGCAGATGTTACCATTGCCGCATCCGCCTCTTTTATGCTGTTTTCCAGGATAATATAGGTATCAAATGCCTGCCGGTATTTGTCGGCCATCCCGACCATATCATCCAACTGCCGAAGGGTTTCGGGATCCGTTGAACGGGCCTTGATGGCTTTGATTTCTTTTTTGAGTAAATCCGACTGCGCGATGACAGCCTTCACATAGGACGCGTCACCCTTGAGGATGAAATTTTTTTCCTGCTGCCGCGACTCATACATCGCCATGGTCAGATTCCCGGTGTCAATGGCATCGGTCATTTGCCTGACTACCCTTGAAAGTCCGTTAAAACCTGCTCCGGCGACCACCAGCAGCAATACCAGAACAACGCCGAATCCAACACTGATTTTTGTTCCAAGTTTAATACGGTTTGACATGGTTTTTACTCTCCTGTTTTAAAAAAAATTCCTATCCTACTCATTTTCCCATCCTACCGGGGCTGTTTATCATTTTTGATATCAATCCTGACAGCTGCTTCATATCTACGGGTTTTATTAAGAATTCCTTGACATTAGCAGAATCCTGCCACGCCTTTTTATCGTTTTTTTCCAACCCCGTGCAGATAATCACAGGAATATCGGGATTAATTTTCTTCAGTTCCCGGGCCAGATCGTCGCCTGTTAACCCGGGCATTGTCAGATCCGAGATCACCAGGTCGAATCTATTTGGATTGGTTTTCAATATCTCAAGGGCCTGGCCGCTGCTTGTACAGGCAGTGGTATCATAACCTATGCGCTGAAGAAAATTTTTTTCCATGTTTACAATCTGTTCTTCATCATCTACCAGCAG
>NZ_JBFXHE010000102.1:0-11755 GCF_050177295.1 Desulfobacter sp. | reverse complement strand
ATCCCCCACTTTTATTCTTGCTTTTACGTTTATAAATATGCCACGGGTCTGGCAGCAGCCCTTGGCATTGCCCGGCGGATAACAGACAAGGGTAAGCCTGCCGTGGACGATTACCTTGCCTTTCTCAAACTCGGGGGCTCCATGTTTCCCATTGACGAACTCAGGGTGGCGGGTGTGGACATGGCCGGCATTGCCCCTGTGCAGGCAACAGCATCCCACTTTGAATCACGGATCAGCGAATTGGAAACCCTGTGGCAGTCCATTTAGACCCCGTCCATATAGAACCCATTGGGATGATCCACACCTGTTTCAAGGAGAAATTCGGCATTCCCCGGCAGCCCAACCTTGCGGCCAGGGCCCCGGGGATGCTTGAATTTTTGCCTGAATTTGCAAGGCCCGAGGCTGTAAGAGGCCTTGAACAATTTTCCCATATCTGGCTGGTTTTTGTTTTTCACAAAGCTGTGAAAAAGGGTGAAAAATGGTCTCCCATGGTACGCCCCCCACGTCTTGGGGGGAATAAAAAGGTGGGCGTATTTGCCTCGCGCTCCCCTTTCCGGCCCAACCCCATCGGTATATCCTGTGTCCGGCTTGAAGGCATTGAATCTACACCCAAAGGGCCGGTGCTTCACCTGACCGGCGTGGATATCCTGGATCAAACCCCTGTTCTCGACATTAAACCCTATCTGCCCTATTCAGACCGGCTGGACACTGCCCGGGACGGTTTTGCACCGGCGCCGGACAACAAGACTTGCCAGGTCAGTTTTTCAGACACGGCAGCAACCCAGATCCGGGAAAGGGAAAAGACCATACCCCATCTGCTGACCATCATTACTCAGGTACTGGAAAATGACCCCCGCCCCACTTATTGCGTTACTCATTTTTCCAATTCGGAAAAAGACACCCGGACGGATGTGCCGGAAGAAAATCGTATATACGGTATCCGGCTGTTTGACTTTGATCTCAAATGGCAGGCAGCAGGAAATAAGATCCGGGTGCTTTATATAGATCCGGTTTAGGACCACAGATGAAATAACTATAATTAAGCACCAACAGGAGAAACCCTTTATGAAATTGCGAAAAATAACCTCGTTAACCATGTTTCTGTCTTTTATGCTGCTGATCGTGACCAGCATTGTTTTATATGTTGTTCCCGAGGGGCGGGTGGCCTACTGGTCTGACTGGCGCTTTATGGGATTAACCAAAACCCTTTGGGGCGATATTCATGTCAATCTTGGTGTTCTGTTTCTCGTCTCAGGCCTTTTGCACCTGTACTACAACTGGAAACCCATGGTCACTTATATGAAAAACAAGGCGAAACAACTTAAATTTTTTACCCCGGATTTTAATATGGCCCTTGCCGTCACCCTGATCTTTACTTTTGGAACCCTGCTTCATATTCCGCCCATGAGCACCATTCTTGATTTCAGTGCATCTTTCAAGGATGCAGGCGCCCAAAAATACGGGGAGCCTCCTTACGGGCATGCGGAACTCTCCTCCTTGAAACTGTTTGCCAAACGCACGGGGCTTGATCTTGAACAGATCAAACACCAGCTTCAAAAATCAGGTATTTCATTTGATAACGAATCAAGGAGCCTGCTTGATATTGCCCGGGCAAACCACTGCACCCCCAAAGATGTATATGCGGCCATGCTGCCGTCCAGGGAAACAACCGGCACCAAAATATTTCCGGATCAACCCTTTCCCGGCATTGGAAGAATGCGTTTAAAGGATCTTTGTACCCAGTACGATCTGGATACGGAAAAAATCATCAACAGCCTTGGTGCCAGGCAGATTAAAGCCGAGCCAGACCTGACCATCAAGGAAATTGCCGAAGCCAAAGGCATGGAACCCCAGGCACTGTTTGAAGTCATTCACGACGTGGTCACATTATTATAAAATAAAACAATCATCCCTGAATTTAAAAGGGGCAGAACCGGATTCCGGTTCTGCCCCTTTTGATTTTTGCGGATCTTTACGCACCAGGTGCAAGGGGACGGAAGAGATAAATGCATCTTTCACGCCGATTTTGAAATAGAATCCAGTATTGAAAAACAGATGGCGATAGATTTTGCATGTCATGGTTTATTAGTTTTTATATATAATTATATAATAACCTAACTTTTTATATTGACAAGAAAAATATGAGCCACTATAAACAAAATGAACAAATTAGTGCTTGAACGGGAACCAGTGTTTGGACGAAAAGTTGCCCATATGCAAGACGCAGAAAAATCTGCAACCGGAGCAACCTCGTGGTTGTGAGGATTGCAAATTTTTCTGCAACTCAGCAGATGGGTGACTTTTCGTTCAAACACAAATTTAAAAGGAGAGAAAATGAAAAAAACAATGCAGATTATGGGATTATTTATTCTGCTTTTCCCGTTACCGCTCCGGGCTCAGGTAGAAGAAATCCGTCCAATGGTGGTAACCGCCACTATATCCGAAAAAATCCTGGAAGAAGCGCCGGGCTCAGTTCAGGTCATAACTGCCTTGGAAATCCAAGAGATGGGAGCGGCGTCAGTTGACGAAGTTCTGGAACAGGCCATGGGCCTCATGGTGTCTACGGACTCCGGCCGGGCTAAGGTCGCCAATATCAGGGGAACCGGCAATAAAAGGAGCCTGGTGCTCATTGACGGCCGGCGCCTGGCAGCAGGATACAAAGATTTTACCAGCACCGACCAGATACCGGTGGACATGATCCAGAGGATCGAAATTGTACGGGGGCCAGGCTCAGCCATATACGGCAGTGATGCCATCGGCGGCGTGGTCAACATCATCCAGGAATGATATCGACAATCTGATTGACGCCCGGCTCATACGAACCACGGGTTCCGGAAAGAATAAAATAAACTATTACCAATATCAGAATATTGCCGAAGCCAGCACCCAGGGCATTGAAGCCCGGGCAGATATAAAACTTCCCTGGCACCTGAGTACCGGGGCCAGTGTCACCTGGCTTGACACGGAAAACAAGGAAACCGGTGAAGAACTGGAAGGCAACCCGGATGTCAAGGACATTTTCAGGCTGGTGTATTACCATCCTGATTACAAATTCCGCGCATCCGCCGCATCAACTACACCGGAGAGCAACATGTCATAGATGCTGAAGACAAAAGCGAATACGTCACTGTAAATCTTTACCTGGCAAAGGATTTTTCAAATCAGATCCGGGTTTTCGCGGGCATTGACAATCTTTTTAACGAAAAAAAAGCATATGAGGGGCTGACCTATGTAGAACCGGCCAGTGCCTATGCCGGATTCAGGATCCAGTTTTAGACTGTAATCTATTAGGTTGGTTGGATGTAACAGATATCATTGTAAGGAGAAAATGGTTATGCCGGAAAAAATGGCGAAAATGTTTATCATCACCTCAGTTTGATTGCGGCGGCTCCCGATGCCATCATCGTCACGGGGGACGGGTTTGCCGTTCAAAAGGCCCTGGCCCGGGAACTTGTTCAGAACCCGGGGCTGGCCTGGGTTCCGGCGATAAAAAACCAGGCAGTTTACAATATGCCCGGTTTTATCCAGTCCAGTCTTATTGAATATCCATCCATTCTTTCCCAATGGGCATTTGTACTTGAACGATGAACCCTTCATGACGTTTGACAGTACCCGAAGAATGGATCAGGTTTTTGGACTGTAATGGCGTTTCAGCCAGGACCCCAGCCCGTCAAGTCCGGGAAACAGCACACGTTCAGTAATATTGCACAGATCCAGTTTGTCCCGGCATTCCCATTTAAGGCCTGCCGGAATAATGATGCGCCGGAAAAGATCGGGATGAAGGTTCAGCCAGTCATCAATGACGCGGCAGGGATTGGGCATGACGGAAAACAGGGCATACTGGTTCACGATGCGCTCGTCAATGGATGGCGGCTCAAAAAAAAGCAGGAATTCCTCGGACCGGGCCAGAGCATCAAACTGGGTTAAGGTTTCAACATACTGATGAAAGGTTTTTTCCCCGGCGTGACAGTCCGGCCGCTCCTGGCCGATACCGGTAAGAAGATCCACGGTAAACGCCTGGGCACCTTCTGCGGACAGTTGTTCTTTAAGTTCGGCAGGCAGCCGGTCATGGACCTGTTCATAATTTATCCGCCAGATCACCCCGTCCAGGTCAAACCGCTCAATGTTGGCCAGGGCAAAATGCAGGGCAATATAGGGCGAATAGGTCCAGTCCATAAGGCGGGTGGGCAGTCCGTGGTGCTGGGCCACGGCCATAAGGTGCCAGAAGGAATCGGGTTCTTCCCGCCCCTGGGCCCTGGAATATTTGCGGAAATTGCGCAGCAGATGCTTTTCAAGGGACCAGAACGGTCCGCCCAGGCGCATCAGAGAGGTTTCAAGGTGGTAGGATGCATCGGACAGGCCCCGGTAAACAAAGGGTGGCCGGAACCTTTGGATGGCATCATTCCAGGAACCTTTGAACAATTCTTCCTGGAGCATGCCCCAGGAATCGACTGTGATGTCCGGCATAGAATTTTCTCCCCCGGGTACCCGGTTTCTTTGTTTTTTATGGGCTGTAGTGCAGGCCATGGCCCAAAGGGTAAATATCATATTTAATTGAATTGTTCACCCTGTTTGCTGCCAAACAGATATTACAAAACAAATAAGCCTATGCGGAAAATACAAATCACACAGGAAAACCATGTGGATGATACAGCGGCCCTGAAGATGAGAGAGCTGCCTGTGCCCATGGATATCGGCAAAGGAAGCGTTCATCTTATGGCGCTGAATTCCGGTATTCACGTAAGTATCTGCGATTATCAGATGCATGACCCGACGCAACTGCTGTATAATGCCTTTCCCCGGGTCTTTGGCTTTGGTTTCTGTCTGTCAGGAGATATCACCAACAAACCGTCGGCATTCAGGGATTCAGGCGTTATCCGTTCGGGGCAAAGCGCGGTTTTCCATTTTGGCGGCGGGGATATGCTGGAAACCGTAACTACAGAACGGGTCATGCGGATTGATCTCATTCTGGATCCTGACAAATTTCAGGAGATCCTTCACAAAGACCCCCATTTCATCTTTCCGTCCCTGGAAAAAATCTTTAATGGCCCCGGCCGGTTTTTCCACCCCCTGACCCCTGCCATGCAAAGCGTGATTCTGCAAATGCTCAATTGCCCTTACCATGGTGCGGCCCGCGATTTTTTCATGGAAAGCAAAGCACTGGAGCTGGTTGCCTATAAACTGGATCAGCTGGGGGAGAAAAAAAACCGCGTTCCGGCACAGTCCCGGTTAGATGACGGATTGATCGACAGGACGCGTTGCGCGGGCCGTTTATTGACCCGGGACCTGGAAAACCCACCGTCCATTTCCGATTTATGCCGCCAGGCAGGTATGTGCCGCAGCAAGCTTCACCGCTGTTTCCAAAATGTCTACGGCACAACACCTTTTGAGTACCTGCGCATGAAACGCCTGGAAACCGCCCAGCGGCTTTTGCACCAGGGCAGAATGAATGTAACCCAGGTCGCCTTTGCCGTGGGATACGCCAGTTTAAGCCATTTCACCAAAGCGTTTAAACAATATACCGGATGCCTGCCCAGCCATTACCGCCCCAAAAATCGTTGAAAATCGGTTTTCTTAAGCGTTCAAAGATGTAATCCGGAAAAAAACAAGATACCGCTAAAAATTGCCGGTAAAAAAACAAAACACCGTTAGCCATAAATCTGAAACTATATTAGAAGCTCCTAATAAATTTGTTTATAATAATATTTAAAAAGGAGCATTGCTGTGAGGCCCATATCACCACCCATGAAAACCCTTGGATACCGCCTGTCACTGTTTGGGGCGGGTTGTTTTATTGTCCTGTGCCTTTTGCAAGGCACCTGGGCCGCAGATTCCGGTTTAACAAGAGATGCCGGCACCGGAACAGGGGTTGAGCCGGCAAAAACCAGCAACGGCCAGACCCCGGAAAAGGAGAAAGACGCGGTATTATCCGACATCATCGTCACGGGCGAAAAAGTTGACAAAACAGTACTTGACTCCGGTGCCAGTGTGCAGGTGTATGACGCTGAACGGCTTAAAACAGCGGTGCATGCCACAGAAATTTCCGACCTGTTAAAGATGACGCCCAACATTGTGGACGTTGGCAACGGCAATTTCCTGCCTGTGATCCGGGGCAGTGACGGTGCCGGGCCGGGCCGGGGGGCCGTGGCCTTTGTCACCGGTACCCGGCCCCGGCTGAACATGTCCCTGGACGGCCGTTCACTGACCTATAACGAAGTGGCATTTGGCCCCCAGTCCCTGTGGGATGTGGAACGGGTTGAGGTTTTCCTGGGCCCCCAAAGTTATATCCAGGGCAGAAACTCCATTGCAGGCGCCGTGATCCTGGAATCCAAAGACCCCGCCTTTGACTGGGAAGAGGGGGTAAAATTCGGGTTTGGCGAACAGAGCTACCTTCAGACTGCGGCCTATATTTCCGGACCTGTTGTAAAAGATGAACTGGCCTTGCGTGTCAGCGTTGACCGCCAGACACGTGAAAGCTTCACGGATCTTACATCCTACGATCCTGCCGGCGATCCCAGGGAAATTGAGGTGACCACGGCCCGGGCAAAGCTGCTTTACCTGCCCTCGGCCCTGCCGGAACTTGAAACAAAACTGACGGTGCAGCATTTTGACACCCGGGCGCCCCAAAGTGAGGCCGAGGTGGCCCCGGAAGGTTCCGGGTCCAAATTCAGCGGCCCCCGGCCGGTGTGGGAGACAGAATCCACCAGCGGCATCTGGGATTTAGGGTGGCGGTTCAATCAAAAATTCAATTTTGAAAACAAGTTGATCTATACTGGTTTTTCCAACGACCGTCTTACCTTGCCCAGCGACTCATACGCCAGTATCGACGGTGATGAATTCCAGGTGGAGCCTTTGCTGCGGTACACCGGGGACGGCAGCCTGGTTCGCACCCTGTTCGGATTACGCTATTTCAACGCCTCCCAGGACGAGTTTGTCAATATCTACGGGGGCAGTACCTTTGATGATGAAACCGAAACAGCCTCGGCATTTGGTGAAATCACCTATGCAGTGATCCCCAGGGTTGAAGTGACTGTGGGCGGCCGTTTTGAACACGAACACCACGAACGCAAAGGGGGGGGCCAGGGGCTGAATTACGGCGGCACCATCTACAATGTCCAAGTGGATTTTGATGAAACCTACTCGGTTTTCCTGCCCAAGCTGGATATGGCCTGGAAAGTCAAAGACAACCACACCTTAGGGGCAAAGGCAGCCAAAGGCTACCGGGCCGGCAGTGCCGGCATCACCTTTGACGTGCCCTGGACCAGCTAT
This sequence comes from Desulfobacter sp., assembly GCF_050177295.1. NCBI lineage: Bacteria > Pseudomonadati > Thermodesulfobacteriota > Desulfobacteria > Desulfobacterales > Desulfobacteraceae > Desulfobacter > Desulfobacter sp. The sequence continues at coordinate 4,486 of NZ_JBFXHE010000102.1, read as the reverse complement.
GCCTTTGACGAGGAATATGTCTGGACCTATGAATTATATACCCGCCACCGGCTGTGCAACGATACCCTGGAGCTCACAGCCAACATCTTCTACAATGATTATGAAGATATGCAGCTGCCATATTACATCAACTCAAGCGCGGTGACCATCATCAATGCAGATGAGGCCCAAAGCTATGGCGCTGAAGCCAGTGTTCGCTGGATGCCTGTCCGGGACCTGGAACTTTTCGGCGGCATCGGCCTGGTGAAAACGGAAATCAAGCAGATATCCATTGAATCGTACATTGGCAATGAACTGCCCCGCTCACCGGGCTATACCGCCAATATCGGCGTGCTGTACAAACTGCCCTGCGGGTTTGATATCAGCGGGAATATCAATTTTAAGGATGCCTACTATTCCTACTATGACAATGATGAACAAGGCGCCATTGATGATTACTGGACCGCTGATCTGCAGCTTGGATATAATATTTCGGGCTGGGGTTTTGTAAAAAACGGGCGGGTCACCCTTTTTGCCCGCAACCTGTTTGACCAGGACCAGATCATCCTGATCGAAGGCAATGACACGGATGCCCCGTTAAAACAGCGCCCGAGAATGGTTGGCATGTCCGTTGAACTCAATTTTTAAAAAGAAGAGTTTGCTGATGCCCATCGATTTTTTAAAACCCGTGTCAGTGCCTGACCAACAAGGCGGGCGCATGGGCTGGTTCAGGGCTGTGTGTGCTGTTTTCGGCGGACTGGCCGTGGCCTATTCCGCCATGACACTGCTTGTTGTCCTGGTCCCGGGAGACAAAACCCATGCGCTTTTTATCCCGTTTTTGTTTACCCCCCTTGCCTGGGCCTGCACAGGATTATGGATCTCGTTGTCCCGGACCAGGCTCCAGGCAGTGGTGAGAAGTTGTGGCCCAACACTGCTGTTTTCCCTGGCAGCCGCGCTGCTCATCTGAAAAAGGACGGGACTGATGAAACAAAGACTTTCCATATCCACCCGGCAAAAACTGCTGGCCGGCCATGCCGGTGCCGGCATTGTTTTATCCTATTTTCTCTATCTTTCGATCTTTTTCGGATTGTTCGCCATTTTCCTCCCCTTTCTCCAGACCTGGGAAAAACCCTCAAGGCATTTTCCCCTGGCCGGCATCACAGCCATCCGGTACGAGCCCATGCTTGCCAGGGTCTTGTCCGATCCGGATATCCCCAAGGACAGAATTTTTATCAATGTGCCAGGCTTAAGGGGGGATCCGGCACTGATCATCCACCACATGTTTTCAAAAAAATATCTGTTTGACCCCAATACCGGCAGACAGATCACGGATGAGGGCAGAACCACCCAGCTGGCCTGGTTTTTAAACGGCATGCATTATGGACGGCCCCTGATGAAACCGGGCATTATATTTTTCGGGCTCGTCTCCACGGGGGCGCTGTTTCTGGTGGCCGGCGGCCTGGTGCTGGTATGGGGGGTGACCTATAAAACCACGGGCAGAACAAGGCGGGGGCGATATTCACACCTGCACCGGAAAATTTTTATATGGATCTGTCCTGTTTTTCTCCTGATTCTGATCTGTGCCACGGTGATGGGGGTAAGTTTTGACGGTATGGGCCCCATGACCCGCATGGTGACAAAGGGCTGCCAGGCCGATATCCGGCCAATGATCGGCCCTGTTTTATTTCCCGAGGAAAAGGCTGAACCGGCTGCCGGTGAAACCGTCCCCATGCTGCCCATTGCAAGGCTGGTTAAAAAGGGTCAAAATGCGGCGCCTCACCTGAAGATTCAAAGACTTGTGCTTTATAATTGGGGGGATAAAACCGCCCGGATTCAACTGGAGGGAACGGACAGGTCGGCCCCGTTTTTAACCGGGGTCGCCAACACGCCCTATATCATTCTCAATGCCGTTGACGGTACGGTTCTCAAAGCGGTCAAAACCACGGACAGGCCCTGGCCTGTCCTGCTCACCGAGGGTATTTACAGCATCCACCTGCTTTTTGGCGTGAACATATATCTGCGCCTGTCTGTCTTCATGGCGGCCGTTGCCTGCCTGATTGCCGTGGGGTGCGGGATCATGCTCCACCTTGAAAAACAGGTTAGGAAATTTAAGGGCCCCACCCCTTTTTATCACTGGCTGGAAAAATTTTCCCTGGCGTTCATGATCGGTGTGATCCCGGCCACAGGCCTGCTGTTTAACCTGCAGTGGCTGCTGCCCTTTGACCTGAAAGACCGGCTTGTCTGGCACCAGGGACTGTTTTTCGACCTGTGGGCCGCCACCCTTTTCTGGTCTTTTTACAAGGTTGATACCCGTGGCACGGCACAACAGTTTCTGGGACTGGGGGGCGTGCTCTTTTTGCTGGCCCCGGTACTTCACCTGCTGAAAACCGGTATCAGCCCCTTAACATTATTCCAAAACCATATGACCCATATTTTGTGGGTGGATGCAGGCCTGGTGTTTTTGGGCCTGGTCTTAACAGCCGCAGCCGTTAAAGGAGGAGGCAGCAGATGTCTGAAAAAATAGGTATAGGTTTTATTCTGTCACTGGCCCTGATTTTTTGCGCACTTTCCTGTGCCTTTGCACATTCCCTTATTTTAGGGGTTTACGGCAATGATGACGGCACCATTACCGTGGAAGGCAGATATGACACCGGTGCCACCGCCCAAGGGGCCCAGGTACGCCTGGAAGCCCTGAACACGGGCACGGTGCTGTTCAAACAACGCCTTGGCCTGGAAAGCGAGTTGACCGTAAAAATACCCGAAGAACCCTATCGCATTGTTCTGGACGGCGGACCGGGCCATGTGGCGGTGAAAGCGGGTATTGCCCCCAAAAACGGGTTTTCGGTCCAGTCCAATCCGCCCGAACAAAAAGCAAAAAACGCTGACAGACATGGAACCCCGGGCTTAAGTCGGGCATACCTTGTCACACTGGGCCTTGTCTTTTGCTTTCTGTTTTTGACCCTTTTTATCTGCAGGCAGAATACAAATAAAATTATCAAAACCATTCAGGGTCATTCACTCAAACGTTAATTGACGAACCGGAAACAAGAAAGGCGCAATAAGATCATTACAACGGACAGGGAAGGCCCGGTCATTTTAAAGCTTGCCGGCCCCATGGTGTTCAGCATGCTGGGCCTGATTCTATTCAACCTTGTGGACACTTTTTTTGTGGGCCGGCTGGGGAGCGTTGAGCTTGCTGCCGTCTCATTTACCTTTCCGGTTGTCATGGTGCTTGGCAGCATTGCCCACGGCCTGAATTCAGGGATCACGGCATCGGTGTCCCGGGCTGTGGGCAAAGGTGACCTGCAGCAAACCGCGGCCCTGGTGACCCGAGGGCTTATACTTGCCCTGATGATGGTGGCGGTTTTTGCAGGCATTGGCCTTGGCACCATGGAGATGGTGTTTACCTGGCTGGGGGCGGATGACGCTACCCTGCCCGTGATTAAAGCCTACATGCGCATATGGTATCCCGGGGCGGTGTTCTTTGTTGTGCCGGCAGCGGCTCATGCCGCCCTTTTCGGGCTGGGGGATACCCGGACACCGTCAGCCATCACCCTTGTCACAGCCCTGCTCAATGCCGTACTTGATCCGTTCCTGATTTTCGGCATCGGGCCGTTTCCTGCATTGGGTGTGAGCGGGGCAGCCGTTGCCACGGTGATTGCCAGGGGCGCAGGCTTTGTTTACCTGCTTGGCCTGCCAGCCATTAAAAAAAATATATTCACCATCGGACAGCACCACCCGGACCCCATTTACAAGGACTGGGCCAGGATTTTACAGGTGGGCGGCCCCGGTATCGCCATTAAACTGACAGCCCCCGGGTTTTCCGGCATGATCACCAGAATGGTGGCTGACTTTGGCAGCAGCGCTGTGGCAGGATTCGGCATTGCCCTTCGCCTGGAAATGCTTTTTATCGTCCCCATCACCGCAGTTGTGCAGGTGATGCCGGTGTTTATCGGACAGAATCTGGGGGCCGGCAAAAAAACGCGCATGCAAAGGGGGGTATCCTTTGCCAACCACTTTTTTCTCGTCTGCGGCGCGGTGGTTTATCTCTTTGTCGTAACCGTGGCAGGCCCTGCAGCGCGCCTGATAAACCCGGCCCCCGACATTGTGCAGGTAACTGTTTTGTATATGACCGTGGCGCCCGTGGCCTATGGCTTCTATGCAATGATGCAGATGGCGGTGTCCATTTTAAATGTCTTAAAAAGACCCATGCTTTCCACCGGCATTGTTCTGGCCCAGATTTTTGCTGTGTTCCTGCCCCTGGCCCTTTGGGGAGGTCGCTGTTTCGGTTTGGCCGGAATCTTTGGTGCCCTTGCCGTTTCCTGGGCCATCACAGGATTTTTCGGGGCCTGGCTAACCCGGGCCAGCATCACGTGATATAAACACCTGCGGCACAGATGGCCGGCAATGGAATTTTAAGTATTCCCATTGCAGAGCAGATTTTTTACAAGGATCCTGTCTGGGCTGCACCCCTATTATGGCGCAGTGAATTCAGAAACGTCTTACC
>NZ_JBFXHE010000101.1:0-11790 GCF_050177295.1 Desulfobacter sp. | reverse complement strand
GCCTTTGCCTGGAAAAAGGCCCTGGGCACCCTGAACAGCCCCACGGCGCTGATCCTTTCCCGGCAGAAACTGCCCACCCTGGATCTGTCCAATTCAGACGGAGATATGATATGGGGCGGATACACCGTAAAAAGTGCGGGCAAGACCCCTGATATGCTCATCATTGCCACGGGTTCGGAGGTCCATATCAGCGTGGCTGCGGCCGAGGTGCTGGAAAAAGAGCATAATATCAAGGCCTCGGTGGTCTCCCTGCTCTCCTGGGAGTTATTTGAACAAGCACCTGCGGCATATAAAGAAAGAATTTTCCCTGCCGCGGTCACCAAACGGCTGACCGTCGAAGCCGGCATTTCCATGGGGTGGGAAAAGTATGCAGGCAGCCAGGGCAAGAGCATCAGCATTGAACGGTTCGGCGCATCAGCCCCCGGCGGTACGGTACTCAAAGAGTTTGGTTTTTCCGTGGGCAACATCGTAAAAACCGCCCTGGAAATGTAATTTGACCAAGAATCAAAGGGAGTCAACCGATGCAGTTTTCAATTAAAACCGGGGCCAGGACCCAGATGATAGATATCACCGGCCAGGTCCGGGACATTGTCCGGCAGTCCGGCATAAGCAACGGACTTGTGCATGTGTTTTCCATGCACACCACAGGGGCTGTGACCATTAATGAAAATGCAGATCCGGCAGTGCCTGGGGATATTTTATCCTGCATCAACAAGGTGATCCCCTTTGATGACAATTTCAAGCACATGGAAGGCAATTCAGCGGCCCACATAAAGGTCAGCCTGTTCGGGCCGTCTGAAACCGTTGCCCTTGAGAATAAAAATTTGGTTCTGGGAACCTGGCAAAGTCTTTTTTTCTGCGAATTTGACGGGCCCAGAACGCGAAAAATCAACGTGACAATTATCGGCGCATAACCGGAACCTTTGAATACACTGCTCTTTGAGGGCAGCAAGGGCTTCCAATAACCCACAACGAACAATGAAACTAAAGACGCCAACAATGGTGGGCAACGCTTTGCTTTTGCCCACCCTACCTGGCTGAATTACATCTGAAACTGGATACCCAGCATGCCGTTGATGCCCGGCATGGGATAGCCGGACTGGTACTCGTAATCCTGGTCCGTCAGGTTTTCGCCGGCCAGGAACAATTTGATTTCATAATCAGCACCTTTAAGATCCAGGTCATAGGTGAGTTTCCCGTTTACAAGGAAGAAATCATCCACTGTGGTGGTGTTTTCTTCATCCAGTTTTCTTGATTGTTTGCTGACATGCATGGATGAGATATAGGAGGCATTCAGGTTGAGCTTGAAGCGTTCAAGAAACCGGAGGGTTAAACCGGTGCTGACGGTAACTTCAGGTGCATAGGGCAGGTCCTCTGGATCCGGGTCAAGAAGGGTGACGCCGGCAAACAGGGAAAAATTTGAGGCCGCCTGCCAGGTGGCTGTGGCTTCAAGCCCTTTGATGGTAAATTCTTCCACATTGTCATAGTGGGGGCTGCCGTACGTTGGAATAATCACATACCGGTCATTGCCGTCCTCATAAAACAGGACGAGGTCCAGAAGGGTCTGGGTGGTGGGGGATACGGAGAATCCGATTTCATAGTGGTCAACGGTTTCCGGATCTAAGTCTTTCCAGGAATCTCCGAGTGCGGTGAATTGATCCTGGCACATCAGTACGACTTCAAGTCCAGGATAAACGACACCCCGGGAGTACCCCATATGGGCTTCAAACCGGCCAAAGGAGGCGGTTAGACCGGCATGGGGAGCAAATTCATCCGAGTACTGGCTGTGGGAATAGAATCTGGCACCAAAGGACGGAGTGACGGTGATACCGTTACCTGCGCTGATCTGCCAGCTGAGAGCCGCATAGGGAGACAGGATGTCAAAGTTTTCCCCGTCCCATGCATTTGTATTGCCGTTACTGTCCTCCTCATTATAATCCCCTTCGGTGTAATCCCAGTCGGCACCGGCCAGAAGCGACATGCCGTTGCCGAATGTCAGGGTTTCCTTGACCTTGGCACCGTAGAAAAGAAAATCATTGAACAGGTCTTCGGTAACACCGGTGGTGTCTGTGGACTGGTCCAGCCAGTCGCCTTCTCCGGCGCTCTGGTACAGTTTGATTTTACCTTTGGCGTTTTCGTATTCATGGGACAGGGTGGCCGTACCCATCCAGGCCCGGGTTTCATATTTGCCCTCGCGCTCGGACGGATCAGCCCCCTCAACCCCAGGATCATTGGCCCAGTTGTCATTGGCCATGGCGAAAATGCTTAAATCCCAGTTGTCGGACAACTGCCGCCCGATACGGCCATAGATGTTTTTCAGTTCACCGTCGGCATGGTCCCGGTGCCCGTTGGATTCCCTCAGTCCCCCGCCAAGATAATAGTCCCAGCCATTGATATTGCCCCCGTGCTCGGTTTTGGCAATGTGGGTGCCATAGCTGCCCACAGCCGCTTCGGCAGAGGTGAAAAATCCCGGTTCGGTTATCCGTTTGGGAACGATGTTGATCAGCCCGACTGCATTGCCGAAATACTGGGGCTGGGGGCTTTTATACACCTCAATGGCCTGGGAAGAGTCAATGGACATCAGGTCCAGCAGGGGATGGTTCCATACACTCATGAACATGGGCACCCCGTCCACCATGGTTTTGATTTCAGCGCCCGGACGGCTGGAGCCCATGCCCCGGATAAATACCCCGCCGCCGTCAGCCCCGCCGAATGAGCCGATGGGATTGAACCTGGACATGCTCACGCCGGGTGTCATTCTAAGGGCGGTTTCAAGATCCTGGGCATTGAGGTCATTGATCTGTTCCTGGGTGATCACCGTTTTTGTGCTGCCGTAAATGTCAGTCTGGTTGCCCTGGATAATGGGCCGGTCCGTGATGGTGATATCTTCAAGGACGGTGGCGCCTGCGGCGTCATCATCGGCTTCACCGGCCATGGACAGGGGCGGGGGCGCGGCAAGGAAGAACAACAGGGCACAAATCAGAAAATAACGGGGATAACGATGGGTCATGATTCTCTCTCTCCTTTTGAAATAGCTGTTCAAGTTTTGACTGCGGCCAGAAGGTAAAGGCCGGGTTCATCTTTAAAGGTCTCAATGCCGAATCCGGTGCCGGTGATCCATTGGAACAGGGTCTGTTTTTCCGGCAGCCGGTCCTGGCAGACCGGTGTATGGGAATGGTGGTGCTCAGCCAGCTGGGACGATGACATCAGGTGGGCGATCACCAGGCGTCCTCCGGATTTCAGACTTTTTGACATCCGCTTCAGCACCTGTTCAGGATCGCTGAAATGGGGAAAGGCGGCAAAGCAGATCACGGCATCCAGGCTTTGTGCCTCAAATTCCATTTGTTCGGCATCACAGCAGATAAAACTGATCCGTTCATCGGTGTGACGTTTTTGGTTCTCCCGGATCATCTGGTCGGAAAAATCCATCTCTATCAGCCGGCCCGCACAAGAGAGGTGCCCAAGAAGATAGGGCACCAGGACACCTGCGCCGCAACCTGTATCCAGAACCCGGCTGTCCGGGCCAAGGCCAAGAAAGGAGACGATTGTCCGGATCCGGTCGGCATGCAGGTCATGCCGGTCTGTGTCCGGGTTTTTGTAGTGATTGTCCAGCCAGCCCTGGGCCCGCTGGTTAAAAAATTGTTTTCGCTGTTCATATAATGCGCTCATTGGTTCCCTCCCTGGCAGGCCCAGTCCATCCACTGGCAGGATACAAGCCGGGTGGCCGTATCCCGGTTTACCCCGTAAACGGTCATGTAAAACTGGTGAAGCCAGTCGCAAAGATCAATGTCCGTGAAACGTTCCGGATATGCGGCCCTGGCCATGACCATGACGTCAATGGGGTATTCCAGCCGTTTTTCGCAATTACAGGGGGTCCAGGGAAGTGCGGTCACCGCCTTGTTTTCCACGGCCCGCAGGTGACGCAGGTTTTTGTAGTATGGGGCGTCATACAGTTCTTCCGGCGGATGGTATCCCCAGGCCGTGACCAGGACAATGAGGTCCGGATCCAGGCCAATGATCTGTTCGGCATTGAGAATATTCCAGGCCCCTGTGCCGGAAAACGCGTTTTTGGCATGGGCAAATTCGTTGAGAAGATAGGTCTGGACGGTTTTCTCCCCCTTGACGTGTCCGGCCCCGCCGTTTTCCCGGGCCGTGGGGGAAAGCCCAAGCATCAGCACCCGTTTTTGTTTGTCCGGCGGGATATCTGCTGTCCGGGCTTTAATGCCGTTCACCGATGCCAGGAGAAAATCCGCCACCTCCTTTGCACGGTTCTGTTTTTGGAAAACCGCGCCTAACAATTCGATTTCCCGGCTTAAACTGCCAATATCCGGCCGGTCAAAGGTGTTGGGGCCGTGGAGCACCACCAGGGGCGCGCCCAGGGATGCCAGAAGCCGGATGTTTTTGGCAAGGATATCCTTTGAGGCGCACAGGGAACAGGACCCTGTGCGGACAATGATCAGGTCCGGGGCCAGTTTGGCAATGGCCTCAAAATTGATGCCTGAACCAAACTGGCTGACCAGGGGCAGGCCAGCTAAAAACGGGTTGAGAAAAAACACCGGGTTCATGCCTTCCCTGTATTCATGGGCGGCACCGGTACTGGAAGGAATATCATACGCCCAGGTCTTGGGCAGGCAGGGTGATCCGATGCCCACGATTTTTTCTGCCTGGCCCAGGCAGGTCATGACCCCTGCAATCATGCCGTCACTGATGGTGACCACCCGATTGATCTGTGCCGGAATCTCAACCTGCCTGCCTTCAAAATCAATGATGGTAAAGGTATTTTTTCCCCCGGCCCAGGACGGATTGACCAATGATAGCGATACCATGATCAGGACGGCCGTAAAATAAGGAAAAATACCTGGAATCTTTTTTGATATATTTTTAATGGAAAATCTCATCTCTTTTCTCCCTGGGTGCTGGAACGACCGAAATCACCGGGCCGCCAGGACAATTTCATGATCGTATGGTTGAATTCATGGACCAGTCCCCGGCCGTCCTTTTTGCAGTGTTCCTTTAAATAAGCTTCCACAACGGGCTGGTGTTCCGGTGACAGGATTTGGAAGCGCCGGGCATAAAAGGCGACGGCTGAATCCATGGATTCAAATATTTCGCAGAAATCGTTGGAAAATACCTTGACGTCGGGATAGATATCCATTCTGTACAGGAGCTGAAAAATGATATCTGACTTGGGACCGCCATGGTAGGGCATTGCAAAGATGTCCGGCCACAATGCCCGTGGCATATCCTCCCACTCCGGGATTCCGGCGTGCCAGAACAGGGCCACCTGTCCTGTGCACACCTGGTTCATTTTTTCAATGGCGCCTTTAAGATCGGACATGCCAAGGGAGAGGGAGGCCACCACAAGATCGTAGGGCGGGGTTAAACGCGTGATGTCCACCTCCTCCCAGGCGGCCCGGATGGTGGTGATGTTGGTGATCCGGTTCTCCGCGATCTGGTCATCCAGCACCGCATTCATGCCGGGCGAGGGTTCCACCGTAGTGACCCATGCCGTTTTTTTTGCCATGGGAATGGCCAGGTTCCCGGGGCCTGCCCCAACGTCCAGCACCCGCATGTCCGGGGTCAGTTCCAATAAGGACAGGGTTTTTTCCAGGCGCTTTTTATGCTGCCGGATATCCTTTTTGGCAAATACTTCAGCAGAATTTTTATCTTCCCAGAATCCCTGGCACGGTTTGCCTGCGGATTGATTCCACAACTCGGTCTCTTCAGCCCAGGCCTTGTTCCAGTCGATTTCCATATATTTCATTTATGATGTATCCCTTTCCGGTTCCCGGGGAATGCAACAATATTCGTTGTTCCTGTGTCCATTGTTCCGGGAACCATGATTTTAAGTCCGTTTATATTCCAGACCCGGCAGGCATCCCCATAGATGCGGTCCATCATCTCCTGGGTCATGACCTGGCCGGGGGAGCCCTTGGCAAGAAGTCCGGACCTGTCCAAAACCACCGTGGAATGGCAGAACCAGGACACATGGTTGGGGTCATGGGTGCAGGCCAGGATGGCTGTCCCCTGTTCAGCTATGGTCTGAAGTGTCTGCCACAGATTGATCTGGTTTTTAAAATCCAGGGCCGCGGCCGGTTCATCCAGAAAAATCAGCCCGGTCTGCTGAGCAATGGCCCTGGCAATGAGCACCATCTGCTGCTGGCCCCCGGAAAGCCGGTTGTAGGCCGTGTCTGAAAGATGGCTGATGCCCAGGGTCTGCATGGCCTGGTCTGCCAGCTTGCGGTCTTTGGCTCCCGGGGTAAAAAAGCGGTTCAAATGGGGGGTCCGGCCCATGAGGACCATCTGGCTGACCGTAAAGGGAAAGGCACAATGGTGGGCCTGGGGCACATAGGCCACCAGCCGGGCCATCTGTCTGGGGGGGAGCCCGCGGATATCTTTTCCATTGATCCGCACCGTTCCGCTGTCCGGGACCAGAAATTTCAAACAGCATTTGAACAGGGTGGTTTTGCCCGTGCCATTGGGACCGAACAGGGCGCATAATTCCCCTTTTCTGATTTGAAAACTGATATTTTTGAGTACACGCTGTCTGCCGTATGAAAATGTGAGATCGTTTACCGTGAGCATATTATCTTCCAACGATCTGGCTCCCCCGGGTTCTGACCAGGTAAAACAGATAAGGGGCACCCACCAGGGAGGTGATGATGCCGATGGGAATTTCAGCAGTCGTCAGTGTCCGTGCCAGGGTGTCGCAGACAATCAGGTAGATGGCGCCCAGGACGGCGGATACCGGCACCACCCGGCGATGGTCCGGGCCTGTCATCAGCCGGGCCGCATGGGGAATCATCAGGCCCACCCAGGCAATGATTCCTGTGGCCGAGACTGCGGCAGCCGTCATCAGGGTGGCAAGGCTGATGAGGATGAACTGGGTTGTGCCCGGATTGATGCCAAGGCTTTTGGCCTCTTCCTCTCCCATGGACAGGACATTGAGTTTCCAGCCCGAGATCTGGATGATGCCAAGCCCCAGGGCTGCCACCGCAAACAGTATCCTTACCTCCTGCCATCCGGCATAGTAGAATCCGCCCATGAGCCAGAACACAATTTCCCGAAGGGCCGTGTCCTGGGCCAGGTATTTCAGCAGGCCCACCAGAGCGGCAAACACGGAGCCTGTGATAATGCCGGAAAGGACCAGGGTGACCACCGGGGTGTCCGGCCCGGTTCTGGCCAGGGTGTACGCCATGGTCACGGCCAGGGCTGAAAACATAAAGGCCATGATCTGAACAGAGAGGAAAAATGCCGGAAAAACAATACCCAGGGCCGCGCCAAAGGCCGCACCCGAAGAGGCGCCCAGCACATAGGGTTCCACCAGCGGGTTCCGGAAACAGCCCTGGAACATCACGCCGGAAACAGACAGGCACACGCCCGCGGCCATGGCCAGAAGGGTTCGGGGAAGCCGGATATCCCAGATAATGGTGTGGTTCAGGGCCGGGATGGTGGCCGGGTCAGGCCAGTGGACCAGGTGGGATAAAATGGTTTTGACCACCATGGAAAACGGCACCTGGCAGGTGCCTGCCTGGATGCAGCACAGCCCTGTGGCGGCCAGTGCGAGGGTCAGAATCCCGGGGCCAAGCAAAGCTTTACGCAATTTTCCCGTGTTTTCGCAATTCATGAAATACGATTCAAATAAAAAACGGCTACAAAGAATTTGCAAAAAAAAGGTTCCTGCAAAGCCTTCGTGGCCGTTAATGTTTATTGTATATAACTGTTTTTGTTTTGCATGCCCTTCTGGACATTGGTTAGATGCTCCTTTAGTATAAAGGGTGCCTGGGTGTCAAGAAGATTCTGTCCGGTATTCGGGCAATCACATCTTGCCTGATACGGATTCATGTATATTCTTGTTTTTTTTTACCACGAAGAACACGAAGTTCACGAAAATATTAGCGTATGAAACTTCGTGAACTTCGTGGTGAATAAAATCAACCGACGTCTTTGATGAAGTTTCTTAACACGGTATGCAGAATCCCGCCATTTCGATAGTACTCAATTTCCACAGGCGTATCCAATCGAAGCATAACAGCAATTTTCCGGTCATCCACTTTCAGTGTCAGCTCCTGGCCGGGTTTAATTTCATCACCCAGTCCCAAGATGGAATAGGATTCTTTTCCGGTCAGCTCCAGGGAATCCGGAGAATTGCCGTCTTTAAACTGTAAGGGTAAAACGCCCATGCCCAGCAGATTGGATCTGTGAATTCTCTCGTAGCTGGTGGCAATAACCGCTTTGACGCCCAAAAGGTAAGTCCCCTTGGCTGCCCAGTCCCGTGAAGATCCTGTGCCGTATTCCCTGCCGGCCAAAACAATCAAAGGTGTTCCGGAAGCCATATATTTTTCGGAAGCGTCGAAAATCGACATCTGTTCCCCGGAGGGAAGATAGGTGGTAATACCGCCTTCTGTGCCAGGTGCAAGCTGGTTCCTTAATCTGATGTTGGCAAAGGTTCCCCTGACCATCACCTGGTCATTTCCCCTTCGGGAGCCATATGAATTGAAATCCGCCTGCTGGATTTCATGCCCAAGCAGATACGCTGCGGCAGGGCTGTTTTTTGCGATGGCTCCGGCAGGTGAAATATGGTCGGTGGTGACCGAGTCACCGACCTTAACCAGCACCTTTGCGTCAACGATATCACGGATAGGTGTCAGCGCTTTGCTCATATTCGTGAAAAAGGGCGGATTTCTGATATAGGTTGAGGATTCATCCCACGCATAAACTTCACCTCCCCGGGTTGGAATTTCGTTCCAAAGCGGAGACAATGTTTCAAAATTACTATACCGCTCCAGATACATTTCCGGCGTGATGAGTGAAGTGATCTCCGTGATTTCGTTTGGATCCGGCCAAATATCTTTCAGGCAGACCGGGTGCCCATTGGGGTCTGTTCCCAGGGGATCTTCCAGAAGATTGATATTGATGGTTCCTGCCAGGGCATACGCAACAACAAGGGGAGGGCTTGCCAGATAATTGGCTCTTGTGAGCGGATTGACCCTGCCTTCAAAATTCCGGTTTCCGGAGAGAACAGAGGCAACGACCAGGTCTTTGTTTATCACAGCTTCGCTGATCGGTTCCGGGAGGGGTCCGGAATTTCCAATGCAGCTTGTACAGCCATATCCCACCGTAAAAAATCCAAGTTGTTCCAAAAAGCTGTCAAGTTTTGCCTGGTGCAGGTAATCCGTGACAACCCTTGATCCCGGTGCCAGCGATGTTTTAACCCAGGGTTTTGTTTTCAACCCCTTTTCAACCGCTTTCTTGGCAAGTAATCCGGCCGCAATCATGACAGATGGATTGCTGGTATTGGTACAGGAGGTAATGGCAGCAAGGACGACAGAGCCGTGTGCCAGGGTAAAAGGCTTTTCTGCCTTGGGAAGAGTGATTTCTGCCCGGGCAGACAGCTCGTTCTCTTTTAATTCATATCCCCGTTGGCTGACCGGCGCTGTTAAGGATTTTGCCCAGGCATGTTTCATGTCCGATAATCCGATCCGGTCCTGGGGACGTTTGGGGCCTGCCAGAGAAGGCTCAACCGTTGAGAGATCCAGCTCAATTTCATCTGAAAACTCAGGCGCGGACATTCCGTCAGTTCTGAAAATACCTTGGGCTTTGCAGTAATGCTCGACCCTTTCAACAACGTCAGGACTTCTGCCTGTGCTCTTTAAATAGTGCAGCGTCTCAGTATCTGTGGGGAAGAATCCTATGGTAGCGCCATATTCGGGCGCCATGTTGGAGATCGTAGCCCGGTCCGCCAGGCTAAGCCCTGAAAGTCCGTTACCATAAAACTCAACAAATTTTTCCACCACCCCCACGTCTCTTAAGATTTGTACAATTCTGAAAACCAAATCTGTGGCTGTGGTTCCGGGACTCATTTTTCCGGTGAGTTTGAATCCCACAACCTGGGGGATTTGCATATAAATGGGTTGTCCCAGCATGACGGATTCAGCTTCAATTCCACCAACGCCCCATCCCAGCACGCCTAAACTGTTCACCATCGGCGTGTGGGAATCGGTTCCGACCACAGTATCGGAAAAACAGATATTATCTCTCATTTGCACGACATTGGCCAGGGACTCCAGGTTCACCTGATGGACAATGCCCACGCCGGGGGGGAATATCTTCATATTTTTAAAGTTTTTTTGTCCCCATTTCAGGAATTCATATCTTTCCCGGTTGCGTTCAAATTCCTTCTCCATATTGATCTGCAGGGAGTTTGGCATGCCAAAGGAGTCAACTTGGATGGAGTGATCAATAATCAGATCCGCTGGTATTTGGGGGTTGATAACAGCAGGATTCCCCCCCAACCGGCTCATGGATGTTCGTAAGGCAGCTAAATCAACTAAAGCGGGAACGCCTGTTAAGTCTTGCAGAATGACCCGGGTCGGTTTAAAAGGGATCTCTTTTTCAGATTTTTGTTTAGGCTGCCAATTTGCCAGAGCGACGATATCATCCTCATTCACCTGGAAGTGGTCCAGGTTGCGCAGGGCCTGCTCCAATAATATCTTAATTGAAAACGGCAGGCGGCTGATGTGTCCTATGCCTTGTTTTTCCAGGTTCTCAAGTTTATAGAACTGCGCTGACGTGCTGGATAGCTTCAAATGATCTTTACTGCCAAATTTGTTTTGATCCATAAAAACTCCTTTTAGTAAGAGGTGAAAATACGTTGTGAGCCTAAGAGACTCGGACTGCCCTGAGCCGCAATGAAGAATACGGATAAAAAGGCAGACAAAATGGAGAATTAATTTTTCCGGGCCCCTAAGAGGTTTATTTTCCTGAATCACATACCAGAATGGTTACGGTATTTTTATATCATAAATTGTTTGCAATAAATAATTATTTTATTGGTAACGGGCAACATTCAGGGAGGGGCAGGACCGGATCAGAAATTTGGGGGACACCGCGTGATATCATGTGGATGATATATTTCAGAGGATCAAATCCGGCTTGGGGGATTTCGAAAGGAAATTCAACCGGGTCTGATGCCATTCTTCATGAAGGCAAACAGGGCGGTGAGCACACCTATCAGGACACTCACAAAAATCATGGCTCGGATCTCCTCTGTCCCAAGTTTTCGGACTGCGGGATATTTTGCCGCCATGGTGCTTAGAAAAACAATGACAATAAAAGGCAGGGCCGGCAGGTATAGGTTCATGGATCTTGCCGCCACAATGGAAATGGTCAGGCCGATGCCGGCCACGGGGAAAAATGCCCGGAATTTATTTTGCGCCTGTTTTGAGCCGGCAAGGCTGAATACATTGTCGTCCATGCTGAACCGAAGGGCGCCTGCAGAGAGCAAGGCCACCACGACCCAGTCGGTGATGCCGAATACGGGCATAAAATAATCAGTGCCGGGCATGGGCATTTTGACCAGGAAAAAATCCACCAACGGCACCGGGCCTGTCATGCCTTCCCGGTAATAGTCGGAAAGATTTTCTGCAAAGTTGCGGGTGGGGCCTGAAAAGACGCTGAATATGTCGGACAGGGCCACGGCTATGCCAATGGGAATAAATTCAGAAGGGCGCTTCAGTGATATGGCCAGCCAGTGGCCACTCACACAGGCCAAAAGCACCAGGGTCGCCGTGGACAGCGCCGTAATAATATTGCTTTTCAGGCCGGCCTGGCTCACCCACAGGCAGAGGATTGCGAAGATCAGCGTCAAAGCGCCGATCCAGGACAGCCGCCGGGCCGTGCCTGTGCCGATGGCCGGTTCAACCTGGGTTTGATAAATCCGGGTCATCCAGGCCAGGCAGGCAATCAGGCCCGCAATGATAACATAATCAAATCCGGCCCGGGCCGTTT
>NZ_JBFXHE010000100.1:0-11871 GCF_050177295.1 Desulfobacter sp. | reverse complement strand
CTGAAGATCTTTTTATGCGCGCCTTTGTAGAAATCATCGGGTCTGAGAATTTCAATAATGTCAAACAGGCTGTCATTATTGATAAAGATGGCGGACAGAAGCGAGGCTTCTGCATCTGCATCATGGGGTGGGGTGCGGTTAAGCAGGTGATCTGATTTAACGGATTCTCTTTTTGCCATCACGGGTCTTTAAAAAATACCTGCAGACCCCATATAACATCAGGTCTGCAGGCATCGGAACTAGTTTTCCTGTTTTTCTTCGGCAACAACCGTTACGGTGATTTCCGGTTCCACATCCTTATATAAACGGATGGGGACTTTGTATTCACCAGTTTCCTTGATGGGCTCTGCAAGCAGAATGCACCGGCGCTCAACGTCAATATTCTGTGCATCCAGGGCATCCTTGATGTCATGGGTGGTTACAGAACCGTAAAGATAAATTTCCTCACGGACCTTGGCTTTGATTTTGATAGCAACTTGTTTGACTTTTGCTGCCATCTCTTCGGCGATCTTTCTTTCTTTGGCAATCTGAAGTTCAAGTTTAGCGCGGGCTTGTTCCATCACCTTGCGGTTGGCAGGGGTGGCAAGAACCGCTTTACCCTGGGGCAGCAGATAGTTGCGTCCATAGCCTTCTGCCACCTTGCACTCAGTACCTGCTATACCCAAAGTGTCGATGGTTTCCTTTAATATTACTTTCATTGTAAACCTCCAATCCGGCCGCTGTTTTTTACGGTCCGGCATAGTTTTATTTTCGTGATGCAGAAAGTTTCCTGAAATCAATCCAGTTGTCAAAAAAACCAAGACCAATGACAAGGATTAAAACGTACACCTGTACGGCAATCAGAAAATAACAAAATCCTTTCAGCGCCATGGGTGTTTTTTTTTGTTGAAAAAAAAAGGAGACAACTGCAATTCCTTGAAAAAAATAAACAAGCATTAAAACGATCAGGCAGTTGATGCCAATGGTTTTCACAGGGTCTGACGGAATCATCAGTGCCGTTGCACAGCCGATAACTGCCCAGACCAGCATGTCCGGCGCTTTATAAAGATTCAGGTGTGCAATGCTTTTGATCATGATCCCCTTGCGCGCTATCAGTTTCCTGATAATCAGGATGTTCATCCACAGGGTTGTCATAAAGGAGACCATAAACATGGCCGGCATGACAATCATCATGGATGATATCAGCTTTTGGGTCATGTCCGGATCCATTCCGATCTCAGGAGAGAGCTGCTTGGCAATACTCAAAGACTGATTCATGTAATCCGTCATTATGACGGATAATGTCCGTCCCTGGCTGATGGCGTAGACCATAAGCGCTGCAAAGATAACGCCTGCAGCCATTAAAGAGGTCAATCCCATGGTTTTTTGAATACTTATATGCCGTTCAAGGCATTCTCCTAAAACCATACCGGTTGCCAGGAGCAGTCCAAAGTAAAGTGTGTCAAAAGCAACGCCTTTGGCCATGAGCACGAGTATAAAAAAGCTTATCGCTGCAATCAGAAGACCGCTGTTTCTGCCAAGCTTAAGGCGGTAAAAAAGAACCGGCAGGGGCAGAAACAGAAGAACAAATACGCCAAGAAGGGGAAACACAAACACCACACCATAAATCAACAGACAGAAAATAATGCCTGTTAAAGTTTCCCTGATGAAAATCGGGTGTGTGATGGATAACGGCATATGCCAAAAACCTGTGAAAACCTTTTTTGTTTTAATTTAAGGGGCGTCCCACGAACGGCAGAAGCGCAATCTGCCGGGCCTGCTTGATGGCCAAAGTCAGCTTGCGCTGATGTTTGGCACAGGTCCCGGTGATACGGCGGGGAATGATTTTGCCCCGTTCAGTAATGAATTGCTTGAGTGCTTTGGGATTTTTATAGTCGAGTTCCATGGTGCTGTCCACGCAGAACCTGCAAATTTTCCGGCGCTGATAGAATCTGTTTTTTCCGCCGCCTCTTTGACCTTTATACATAAGTGATCTCCTTTGTGCTTGAATTATTCCTTGGATTCTTCGGCAGGTTCAGATGTCTCTTGGGATTCGGTCTGTTGCGCATCATCCTGATCATCTGCATTATTTTCATCGGTATCGTTTTTTTCTTCCGCGTCCGCGTCGTTTTGATCTTCTTCCTGGGGTGCGGCTTCTGCAGCTTTCTTGGCGGCTTCTTTAAGCGCTTCAGCTTCTTGTTTAAGAGCTTCTTCAGTGACGTTTTCCGTGATAAGGATGGTCATGAATTTCATGATAAGATCACTTAAGCGAAAATTTCTTTCAAGCTCTGTGACAAGCGCTCCGGTTCCGCCGTAAGTCAGGCAGACATAATACCCGCGCAGTTTCTTTTTGATCTCATAGGACAGTTTCTTTACGCCCCAGTCATCAAAGTTCAGAATAATACCATTTTCCCTGTCAATGATATTTTTGACTTTTTCGAACAGCTCTTCACGGGCCTGATCTGACAGGTCAGGATCAGAAATGAATACGGTTTCGTACTTCCTCATTTTTCCTCCTTGTGGATATAAAGCCCCGGATCAACCTTATGATAGAACCCGGAGCAAGGATAAAATAATTATGCTTATTGTTCAGCTTAGGACAATAAAACCATTCCCTATATCATTTCAGATGTATGTGGTCAATATAAATATCTGATTTTGACAGGGTAATCGAATGTAACTTGCCAGTGGTTTGATGTCAATTTCGAATGGTCCATCCGAATAATAAATATTGAGTACTATTTTTCTAAGGGGATTGATGGACCTAACAAGTAACAGACTCTGGGCTTCTGAATCCATCATTGGATTCATGGAGGTAGTACCTGCGGATTTCATGGCTCCTCTCCACTTCTGTAAGCGTTTTAGCCGGAAAAAACCATTGCCATATAAATTTTTTTCCTGCATTTTTATATTTCTTCTCTATACTATCAAACATAAAGGCATCATCGTACTTAGTATCTGCTGATTTTCTATAATTATCACCAGGATATTGTGATCTTATTTTATAGAAAATTAGCAGATACTACATAATCACTTGTTTTTAGCGTGCCTACATTAAAGGAGGGTACATCATATGACAGATAAAAAGATTGTGTTCCTTTCTCATATTTTTGAGGAAAGAGAGCTTGCAATACACTTCAAGTCGCTGATCGAAGATAGCTTTCTTGATTTGATAGACGTTTTTGTGTCTTCAGATGACCGAAGCATAGGTCTCGGCCGAAAATGGCTTAACAACGATATCACGCATGCACTTAATGGATGCACGGTCGAACTTGTTTTGTGCAGCCCCGTTTCAGTCAAAAGACCTTGGATAAATTTCGAGGCTGGCGCCGCCGGGTGGATAAGAGGCATTCCTGTCGTGCCACTTTGTCATTCAGGCATGGAGCCCGGCAAGTTACCTGTCCCGCTAAATCTCTTGCAGGCAGGCAAACTTACGGAGACTTTCAGTCTAAAATTTGTTTTCCCTGTGCTGGCAAATGCATTGGGCTCCAGAACCCCCAGGGTAGACTTCTCTGCCTTCATACAGAACGCTGTTGATTTCGAAAAGAAATACACTTTCTGGAATAGTTGCAATAGTGCTTTTCAGATAATCAACAATATAAATCCTCAAATAATAGACGCTCTTCGAAATCAGAACGTAGTATCCCTCACATGCAGCCGGACACGCGACCAAGCGGTGCAACTCTTTTGGCGTTTCGTGTGGCTCCTTGGTCGCGTGCCGCTGATGTGCAGTGTTCTCGGCGGCTGCGCCGCCGAGAATCGCGGTGCTGACGCAGTCAGCACCGCGATTGGGAGCCACAAATATGAATAGTCCATCCTGTACGAGAAGAGATTTTTTGATTCGCGTTGCCAGCACCCTGGCAACGATATCTGCCTTATCTGTCGCAAGCGCTGAAAGCGAGCCTGCTTCCCTCGCCGATATTGAGACGAGAGTGGGCGGACGAGTAGGCGTTTTTGCTGTGGATACGGCAAGCGGCAAGGTATTGGCACACAGGCCGGATGAACGCTTTGCCATGTGTTCGACATTCAAGTGGGTGCTTGCAGCAACCGTTTTTGCACAAGTGGAGCGCAATTTGTTGTCACTCAGCAGCCGTGTTTTGTACGGACATGCTGATCTTCTGGCCTATGCTCCCGTCACAAGCGAGCATGCTGCGGAAGGCTCCATGACCGTGAGCGATTTGATCCGTGCTGCAATTGTGGTTAGTGATAATACGGCAGCCAATCTGCTGCTCTCTAAACTGGGTGGCCCGTCTGTTGTTACCCAGTTTGCTCGATCATGCGGTGATACTGTGACACGTCTCGACAGAAACGAGCCCACACTCAATGAAAACAAGGCAGGTGATCTCCGTGACACAACCTCACCTCGAGCGATGGCTACTTTAATGAGAAAGGTTCTGTGCGGGAATCGCCTTTTACCCGAATACCGCAATCTTTTGTTGCAATGGTTACGCGATTGCGAAACGGGCTATGATCGTTTGCGCGCCAACCTGCCCAAAGACTGGATGGTTGGCGATAAAACTGGCACGGGCGAACATGGCGCAGTTAATGATATAGCAATTGCTATTCCTCCAGATCGTTCTCCCATCCTTATTGCGGCGTTTTTAAGTGAAGGAAGCGCAGACCGTCCTGCTTTGGTCGCCGCACACGCTAGTATCAGTCTTCTGGTAAGGCATTATTTCGCATGACGACTGTCCTGCTACGCCCAACCCATCATTCCACCGGACCTGCGTGAAAAACCGCGCAGGCCGTTGAGTTCAAACGATTCTCGGCGGCTGCGCCGCCGAGAATCGCGGTACTGGACGCAGTCAGCACCGCGATTGCATTGAACATAGTCGGTGGATGTGCCAGTATTATGTGTCCTTTCGGCAAGCATGCGTGACTTATTTTTTCCCGGTGATATAATCCAGCCATATTCACTTGATCCATACCCATTTTTCAGTGATTAAGCTCAAGGTTTAACTCTCTTGAATAAAGCAGTTGCTCCATGAGATGCATGATTGAAAAAATGGCAGGTATCAGGTTGTACAAAATTACTGTATCTGAATTCAGCACAATAAATGATTGGTGGGCCGATACACCAGGATATTGACCACAAAAAATATAGTTTTGCCATAAATATCTTTTGCTATTTCGCCTGTCTTATGGCATCTAAAAAAGTTCAACTATAAATATAGATGTTTTTCGAAAGGAATTAAAATAATGGAGGAACGGTACATCCCTTTCCAGGTCGAGCCAAAATGGCAGGAATGCTGGAAAAATACCCGGCTTTTCAAAGTAGAAGAAGATTCGTCCAGGGAAAAATATTATCTGCTTGAAATGTTTCCCTATCCTTCGGGAAAGATTCATATGGGTCATGTGCGTAATTATACCATCGGAGATGTGGTGGTCCGTTACAAGCGCATGAGGGGGTTTAATGTCATTCATCCCATGGGATGGGATGCCTTTGGTATGCCCGCGGAGAATGCGGCCATTGACAACAATACCCATCCGGCGGCCTGGACCTATGACAATATCCGGGCCATGCGGGCCCAGCTTAAAAAAATGGGGTTTTCCTATGACTGGGACAGGGAAATTGCCACCTGCCGGCCGGAATACTACCGCTGGGAACAGTGGCTGTTTTTGAAAATGCTTGAAAACGGCATGGTCTACCGCAAGGAATCCTATGTGAACTGGTGTGAAAAATGCCAGACTGTGCTGGCCAATGAGCAGGTTGAGCAGGACCGGTGCTGGCGGTGCTCCCAGGTGGTTCAGCAGAAAAAGTTATGGCAGTGGTTTTTCAAGATAACCGATTATTCCGAAGACCTTTTGGCACATTGCGATCAGCTCCCGGGCTGGCCGGACAATGTCACCACCATGCAGAAAAACTGGATCGGAAAAAGCGTGGGCGCAGAGCTGGACTTTAAGGTGGACGGCAGCGACGAGGTGATCAAGGTGTTCACCACCCGTCCTGACACCATTTTCGGTGCCACCTTCATGTGTCTGGCACCGGAACATCCCCTGGTGGAGATCCTGTCCAGGGGTACGGACCAGGAGGCGGCCGTAAAGCAGTTTGTAGATAAGGTGTCCAGACAGGAGCGCTCTGCCGAAGGCATTGAAAAATACGAAAAAGAAGGTGTATTTACCGGCGCGTATTGCATTAATCCGGCCACTGAAGAACAGATTCCCGTGTACACGGCGAATTTTGTTTTAATGGGCTACGGCACAGGCGCCATCATGTCCGTACCCTCCGGTGACCAGCGGGACTTTGATTTTGCCAGAAAATACGGGCTTGAGGTCCGGGTGGTGGTGCAGCCGGACGGGGAAACCCTTGATGGCAGCACCATGACTGAGGCCTATACCGGCCGCGGCATCATGGCCAACTCCGGACAATTTAACGGCATGGACAGCAAGGACGCCATTGAAAAAATGGCGGACTGGCTTGAAGAATCAGGCATTGGTAAGCGCGCGATCTCTTTCCGCCTGCGTGACTGGGGAATTTCCCGCCAGCGGTACTGGGGTACGCCCATTCCGGTGATCCACTGCCCCTCATGCGGGGTGGTCCCGGTGCCGGAGGCTGATCTGCCCATTACCCTGCCCGAAAATGCCAATCTGCTGGAAAAAGGCGGATCTCCTTTGCCGACCCTGGACTATTTCGTCAGGACCACCTGTCCTGTCTGCGGCAGGGAAGATGCAAAAAGGGATACCGATACCATGGACACCTTTGTGGAGTCTTCCTGGTATTACCTGCGCTATTGCTCCCCCCGGTATGACAAGGGCATGTTTGATCCCAAAGCCGTGGCATACTGGATGCCCGTGGATCAGTATATCGGTGGTGTGGAGCATGCCGTGCTGCATCTTCTCTATTCCCGGTATTTCCTGCGGGTCCTCAATACCCTGGGGCTTGTGCCCTTTAAGGAACCCTTTACCCGGCTTTTGACCCAGGGAATGGTGTGCAAGGAGACCATGACCTGTCCCGGGCACGGGTACCTGTTTCCGGAACAGGCAGAGAAACAGGATGGAAAACTTGTCTGCACCCTGTGCGGCGAGGATGTGGATGTCGGACGTGTGATCAAGATGTCCAAGTCCAAGAAAAACGTGGTCAATCCCAATGAGCTTCTGGAAAAATACGGGGCCGACGTGACCCGGTTGTTCTGTCTGTTTGCCGCCCCACCTGAAAGGGATCTGGAGTGGAGCGAGGACGGTGTTGAAGGCAGTAACCGTTTTGTCAACCGGGTCTGGCGTCTGGCGTTGACCTGCATGGAAACCATTCAGGGTATTGATGCATATAAAGGGCCGGCGGATTCACTTAAGGCGGATCAGGCAAAGGAATTGTATATCAAGGCCAATCAGACGATCCAGAAAGTAACTGCGGATATTGAAACCAATTTTCATTTCAATACAGCTATTGCCGCTGTCATGGAGCTGGTCAATGCCATGTACACGGTTGAACTTGAAAAGGCGGATGATGAGTTGAAATCCGTGGTCTGGTTCTGCCTTGAAAATGTGCTGCTTTTGCTCAGTCCCATTATCCCCCATTTCTGTGAGGAGTTGTTTGCCCGGATGGGGAACAAGGACTCTATTCTTGAACAGCCCTGGCCTGAATTCAGAAAAGATTCCATGCAGACAGACGAGGTCATTGTTGTGGTTCAGGTTAACGGAAAACTGCGGGCAAAATTTCCCATGGGTGCCGACGCAGGTGAAGATGATATTAAATCCGCCGCCCTTGGGGATTCACGAATTATCAAGTATGTAGAAGGAAAAGAGATCCGTAAACTCATTGTGATTCGTAAAAAACAGACCCTTGTTAATATCGTGGTGTAATTTATGAAAAAATGTATTGCATGGCTGGTGGCGGCCTCGGTTCTGATGATTGGTCCGGGTTGCGGATACCGGCTGGAAGGCGGTGGCTTCATTCATAATGATGTCACCCGGGTGTCTGTGGCTATATTTGAAAACAAGAGTAGCGAATCCAGGGCCGGGATATCTTTTACCAACGAACTGATTCGGGAAATCACAGCAAAAACAGATACCATTGTTGTGGATGCTGACAATGCCACCCGCAAAATTACCGGCACAGTGCGATCCATCACCTTTTCCGCATTATCAAGATCTTCTTCGGAAGAGGTTACGGAAAGGGAGGTTACGGCCAAGGTGGATGTGGTGCTGACCGGGGCCCAAGGAAAGATTCTCTGGTCAGTGAAGAATTTTTTAGCCACGGAATCTTATCAGATGTCTGATAAAGTATCTGATATGACCGTGGATGATGAGGCTAATAAGCGGGAAGCGGTTGATCTCATTGCCGAGCGTGTGGCAGAACGCCTGGTCAGCCTAATGACAAACGACTTTTAAGTGCAGCAAGACGAACCGGCGACTGTTCCCTGTGCAGGGGAAAGCGCCGGTTTATGGCTTGGACCGGGTGTGCTTAAATGGTGCAAAAGCGCGCAACTTATGCGTTCGTAAACTTGAACAGTCTTGAGATCTTCCTTGAAGCAGTTTTTTTGTGAACAATACCTTTTTTAGCAGCCTTGTGAATGGCTGACTGGGTTTTTTTCATCAAATCCTCGGTATTTTCACCAGCTTCTTTAGCTGCACGAAGTTTCTTTTCAAGGGTTTTCAGGGAGGTTCTCACGGATTTGTTTCTCATCCGTCTGACCTGATTTTGTTTTGCGCGTTTTTTTGCTGATTTATGGTTCGCCAACTTGGTATAGCTCCTTCATAAAATAGAGAATTAAAATAATAAAACTGATATCAAATTCGATAAAATATATAAAATAGATACGCATGTCAAGGAAAACCTGTGGCCCATTTTATTAAAAAAGCAGCATTTATCAGCTTGATCACGCTGATTTCAAGAATACTTGGCATGATAAGAGATGCGGTGATTGCTTTCATATTTGGTGCCGGCATGGTTTCTGACGCATTTTTTATTGCATTCAGGCCCTTTGATTTGATTCGGAAAATGATGTCCGACGGAATTTTAAGCATCTCTTTCATCCCTTTATTTGCAGAACTATTTGCCCAAAACAAGAAAGACCAGGCTGCGGCCATGTTCTTAAATGCCCTGGTTTTTATATCCATTGCAGGGGCGCTTCTAGTCAGCCTGGGGATTTATTTTGCGCCTTTTCTGATAGAACTTTTTGCCCCGGGGTATTACCCGGGTTCCTATGCCCATACATTGTCCTGTCTGCTGTTCAGGATAATGATGCCCTATATGGCCATCATTTTTTTTGTGGCCTTGTCCATGAGCGTGCTCCATGCAAGGGGTAACTTTCATGTGCCTGCAGCCACGCCGGTTCTGCTCAATCTTTGTATGATCACGGCAGCTGTGCTTTTTTCCAACCGGTTCACGTCCAAAATTGTCGTCCTGGCTTTCGGGGTAACCGCAGGCGGCATTGTTCAGCTTGCCTTTCAAATGCCAAGTCTTGTAAAGCTGGGCATGTTTAATTTCAAGGCTTTTGTCCGGGGGCATCCCCATGTAAAAAAAGCCTTTATTACCCTTGGCCCTGCCATAATCGGGGCTGCGGCGTTTCAAATCAATGTGCTGGCGGCAGGACTCTTCGCGTCAACGCTTGATCCAGGTTCGGTTTCTTATCTTAATTATGCCGAACGTCTGGTTCAATTTCCTTTGGCTTTGGTGGCCTCTCCCGTTGCCACGGTTTTATTACCCATGCTCTGTGCACGGGCCGGTACGCGTTGCCTGGAAACCGGAAAACATCCCGGAAGGGTTCCTGGATTTGATTTTTTTAATCAAACACGGGAAACACAGGGCCTAAGCCTTTTGTTTGAGACCGGCCTGCGCATGGTCCTTTTTTTAATTATTCCTGCAGCAGCCGGCATCATTGCCTTAAACCGTCCTATTGTCTTATTGCTGTTCGGCAGGGGGGCTTTTGATCTGACTGCAGTGGATCAGACCGGCCAGTGTCTTGTCTTTTTGGTTCTTGGCCTTTGGGCTGTTGCCGGAACCCGGCTTTTTGTGGCGTTTCACTATGCGCTGTCCAATATCAGGCAACCGTTCATGGCAGGCATTGTGTCCATTGGATCCAATATTTTGCTGTGCCGGTTTTTGGTGGAGCGCATGGGGGTGACAGGACTTAGTTTGGCCGTATCCCTGTCCGCAGTGGCCGGATTTGTCCTGCTTGCCGCATCCGGGCCTTTGGGCATTCGAGGTCGCGCTGTACTGGTTTGCGCTTGCAGAGCGGTTTTTATGTCTGTTATAATGTATTTTCTGATTCGATGGATGTGCGGCTTCTGGTCTGATTGTTCCTGGATAATTCAGGCAACAGGCCTTGCTATCAGCATCAGTGCAGGGGCCGGCTGCTACTTGTTGGGGGCTCGTCTGACAGCGAATCCGGAAATGGCAATGCTCACAAGGATTTTTTTTAAAACAAAATGACCCGCATGGAAAAAATATGCCTTTACCTGGCCGTGGGAGGGGCGGTTATTCTTTTATTTATGTTTTTCTTTTCCACAAGCGGGGTCATGGACTATAATCGGCTTAAATCCAGGCAGGATCAGCTTGACGCCCAGTTTGCCATTGCCGTTAGTCAAAATTCAAAAATGGAAAAAGAGATACTCAAACTTAAAACCGATATTGAATATATTAAGCACCTGGCCAAACATGAGCATGAAATGGCTGCCCAGGATGAGCTGGTTTTCAAAGAGAAACCCAAAAATTAGAACCCCCCCAAATTAAGGATTGGACAAAGGATCTGAAAAATGACCCGTAATTTTGCGAGCTTAGCCCTGGCCCGCCTGTACGAGAAACAGGGATATATAGACGATGCCCTTGAAATTTACAGGGCAATTGATACAAGCCAAAGCCCTGATGCCAAGAATATCCTTGACACCATTTCCCGCCTTGAAGCCCAAAAGAAAACTGCCAATGTAGATTGTAAAGAAAACTTGAGAGAACCCGGCCAGGATGCTTTAAAGCCCGATCAAACCGGCACCAAAGAGGCCAGGATGGCCCATATGCTCGAAATATGGCTTAAGCTTATTGTCATGCAGAAACGGGTGGATATATTCAAACACATAAAAGCCCGGTTATGATTTTTAAGCGAGATATTCTGGGATGCTTTTTTCTTTTAAGTATCGGTGTGATGATAGGACTTGGCGTTAATGCGCTGTCTTTCACCGGCATTGCCCTTATGGGCCAGTGGGATCCGGATCAGGGTGTGGTTATGGCCGGGGCAAACAAGGCCCATGCTGTTGATGTTCTCCAGATCAGCAATCCCCTCAAAGTCAAACGACTGGTGGAATCCGGTACAATGATCGTGATAGATGTCCGCTGGCCGGAAATTTATGACCTGGGACATATTCCGGGCGCATTGAATTTCCCCTTGGGTGATTTTGAAGAAGAGAAAAAAGAGCTGCTGTCAAGAATAACCCCTGAAGATGAGATTCTGGTGTATTGTGCAGGTGTGACCTGCCACGATTCCCATACATTTGCCACCCATCTGGTTGAAATGGGCTTTGCCCATGTGGCGGTTTATGCCGGCGGGTTTGCTGAATGGGAGGAAATGGGATTTGATGTGGCCGGCAAAGGAACAGATCCATGAGCAAACTGTTCCGTGTCAGTCTGTTCCGTATCAGAAATGGGGCGCATCTGCCGTCCATGGATTTGGGCCGGCCAACAGGCATAATTGAATGGGCACTGCGTCTGTTTCTAGGATCGACCTTTATTTTTGCGTCCTGGCACAAAATCGTGTCACCTGATCAATTTGCCACAATTTTGTACGGCTATGCGGTCTTTCCCCATCAGTTTATTAATGTGTTAGCCATTGTCATGCCCTTTGTGGAGCTTGTCTGCGGGATCTCTCTGATCACCGGGTTGCTCAAACGTTCGGGCCTGTTATTGATTAATGCCATGCTGGTCAGCTTTATTTTTCTGATCAGCTTTAATCTGATACGGGG
>NZ_JBFXHE010000099.1:0-11884 GCF_050177295.1 Desulfobacter sp. | reverse complement strand
ATATACTTGAGCATTTTGGGTCCTTTTTTGTTTGAATTTGGTCGTTCAAAACACCTTAAAAGGTCTAAAATGCTCCCTCTATTTTAAATGTCACGTCTTTTTTTGAAAAAACTTACGACTCTCGAGCCTAAAATTAGAAGCATAGTAAAGGAGCCGCAGAAAATAATGCCAACCGATATTCATGCCAACTTGAAAATATATGAAATCATCCAGCGTTTCCCCCAGACCCGGTCGGTTTTTGCGGCAAATGGTCTAGGCGCCCTGGTCAGTGACGATGCCATGCGGGTGCTGGCCCCTTTTTTAACCCTGGGCACAGCCTTGAAAAACCGATTTATTAACATTGAGGCATTCATTGAGATGCTTGAGAGCACCATCGCCCGGAACCCTGTCATTGACATCCCCGGGCTGGCCTCGATGGAGGCCCAGAAAAACTTGAGCTTTTTGGGTCTTATGCCCTGTGGCTTGAAAATGCCGTTTAGCCGGGCATTTACTCAATTTTTAAACGAACTTCAAGCCAAAGAAGGGCTTTGCATTCAATCGGCGGTTGAAGGAAATGTAAACCAGGAACTGTCATATTATTCCTATGTGGACACCATTGAATTCAGGGATGAACTGCCCGATATTATTGTGTCTGCTGATTTTAATGTTTTTTTAGGCCATCGGTTTTATACCCATTTTGTGGTCCCGGGACATTTCACAGGGTATGGCGCACTGCCTGCAGGCCCGAATTTTTCAGATGCTCAAATTTCAGATCCCAAAAACGAATATACCATTTTGTGTGTAAATCCTTTAGTGGTGGTTGCCAACCTTGATAAGCTGGAAAATAGAGACCTGCCGCACACCTGGGAAGATCTCCTTGGGCCTGTTTGGGAAAAAAGTCTGATCATCAGGGGGGGGGACGGGTTTTATTGCCATGCAGTTCTGCTGCCCACGTTCAAGGCATTTGGCAACCCGGGGTTAAAAGCCTTGGCAGGCAATGTGCTTGAAGGGCTTCATCCGGCACAGATGGTTAACCGGATTGACAATAACGGCCCGGGCGCACTTTATGTCATGCCGGCTTTTTTTGCGGATCGCATCCTGCACCAGGATCGGATTAAGGTGATATGGCCGGATGACGGGGCCCTTGCAAGCCCGGTCATTCTCCAGGTTAAACCCGAAAAAAAAGAGGAACTCAAGCCGGTTCTTGATTATCTTGTGGGCAGTGAGCTTGCACAAATCCTTGCCGGTGCAGGATTTCCCGTGCCCCATGCAGCGGTGACCGCAGATGTCCAGGCAAAACCGCTAAAATGGCTGGGGTGGGATTTTTTAAGGCAGAACGATCTGCCTGCCTTAAATGTTGCGATTGATAAAATTTTCATGCCCCTGGCGCCTTGATTTTCCATGAACCAGGTATTGCAAACCACAGGTCCTTCCATCAGGCTGGTGACGGTGGCAGGGCCCCCTTCCAGCGGAAAAACCTCTTTAATCCTGCATACGGCAGCCGTGCTTTTGGAACAAGGGCTTCGCATTGGTATTATCAAGTTTGACTGCCTTACCGGAGACGATCATAAAAGATATGAGCGTGCGGGCCTGCCTGTGAAAAAAGGGCTGGCCGGGGGGCTGTGTCCGGATCATTTTTTTATTGCCAATATTGAGACTGGCGTGCAATGGGGTATCAGCCAGGGTTTTCACCTGCTGATCAGTGAAAGTGCAGGGCTTTGTAACCGGTGTTCTCCCCATATTAAAGGGGTTTTTGCCGTATGTGTCATTGATCATTTAAGCGGTGTGCATACACCCAGGAAAATCGGCCCCATGTTGAAAAATGCCGATCTTGTGGTACTGACCAAGGGAGATATTGTGTCCCAGGCCGAACGGGAAGTCTTTACCTTCCGTGTCCGCCAGGCCAATGCAAAGGCCTCGGTACTGCCAGTCAACGGGTTGACAGGCCAGGGCTCCTTGCTGTCTGCTGGCCATTTTAAAACAGCGCCTGCCATTGGTTCATTAAACGGCATGCGCCTTCGTTTTACCATGCCGGCCGCCTTGTGTTCCTATTGTCTGGGTGAAACCAGGATCGGTCCTGACAGTCAAATCGGCAATGTCAAAACCATGGATTTTACGTGACGGGGATTTTACGTGACCGGGAAAGTGAACAAAAAAAGTGGTGTGGACACAGGCCTTTTGAATCTCGGGCTTGATACGCTGCTGGAAAAATATCCGTATCTGACGGATTTTTTCAGCGCCCTTGGGATTGATCCTTTTCCGGGGCAAAAGACGCTGGCCATGCTTATTGAAAGCCTGTCCCCGGACTATTTGTCACAATTCAGCCTCGACCATCAAGCTTTGTCTGTCCAGGTTCTGGCATTTATTGAAAAAATGGAACAATGCCGGTACAAAATTCATGGCGGTATGGATCACCTGGTCATTGGGGCCGGATTCGATAAAGACGGTTGCCCGGAAGCCATGGGCATCACCCTTTTCCCCGGTGAGGTGGTCAGCGTGGTGGGGCCCACCGGTTCCGGCAAAAGTCAGCTTCTCTCCGATATTGAGTGTCTGGCCCAGGGGGATACCCCCTCGGGGCGGAACGTGCTGCCGGACGGCAAAACGCCGGATGCCCAGTCGCGTTTTTCCGGTGAGTTCAGGCTGGTGGCCCAGCTTTCCCAGAACATGAATTTTGTCATGGACCTGACCGTAGCGGCGTTTTTGCAGATGCATGCCGAAAGCCGCCTGATTGACAATATTCCCGGAAAAATCAAGCAGATCTACCAGTCCGCTGTAATGCTTGCAGGTGAGCCCTTTTCCCTGGACACGGCCATTACCTCCCTTTCCGGGGGCCAGTCCCGGGCACTGATGATCGCTGATGTGGCATATCTGAGTGCGTCTCCGGTGGTGTTGATTGATGAGATTGAAAATGCGGGTATAGACCGTGTTAAAGCGGTGTCCCTGCTGCTCAACAAGGAAAAAATTGTCCTGATTGCCACCCATGATCCATTGATTGCCCTGTCCAGTGACCGGCGTATTGTGATAAAAAACGGCGGTATTGCCGATGTGGTCAAAACCCTGGAGGCGGAGAAAGAAAGTGCTGCCTGTCTGGCTGGTCTGGACAGAAAACTGGGCCTTTTGCGGGAAAGGGTTCGAAAGGGGGAGCACCTTGTTTTTGACCACAATTTTTTCAACACGAATTGACATTTTACGCCCAAACCATTAAATATTTAGGTTTTGATATGGTTTGCCGGATACAATTTGTAAAAGCTTAAGGTGCCTCTAAATGATTGAGCGCCTTAATAAACCGGCTTCAAGCGGCTTTTGCCGCCTTCACTTTTATCGAATTATCGAAATTATAAGGAAGACAAAAGAGTCATGCCGGAAATTGATTTTGACAAAACCGGCGGGCTGATCCCCGCCATTGCCCAGGATGCGGATACAGGTGAGGTGCTGATGCTGGCATACATGAACAAAGCAGCATTTGAAGAGACACTTGCCTGCGGCAATG
Organism: Desulfobacter sp.; assembly: GCF_050177295.1. Taxonomy (NCBI): domain Bacteria; kingdom Pseudomonadati; phylum Thermodesulfobacteriota; class Desulfobacteria; order Desulfobacterales; family Desulfobacteraceae; genus Desulfobacter; species Desulfobacter sp. The sequence goes on along the minus strand of NZ_JBFXHE010000099.1, from coordinate 8,415 downwards.
CCGTATATTACAGCCGGTCCAGAAAAAAATTATGGAAAAAGGGAGAAACCTCGGGACACGTTCAAAACATCAGGGAGATTCGGGTGGACTGTGACAATGACACCGTGCTTCTCAAGGTGACCCAGGTTGGCGGTGCAGCCTGTCACAAAGGCTATAAGAGCTGTTTTCACAAAGTTGTTGAAAACGGTGAATTCAAAATAGTTGAACAGCGGGTCTTTGACCCGGAAAAGGTATACAAATAATGGATAAGAAGTTAAAGCTGGGTATTCCCAAAGGAAGCCTGCAGAATGCAACCGTCAACCTGTTCAGACGTTCGGGATGGAAAATAAACGTGGAAGGCAGAAGCTATTTCCCGGATATTGATGACGACACCATTGAATGCGCCCTGTGCCGGGCCCAGGAAATGTCCATCAATGTGGAATCCGGCGTTATTGATGCCGGCCTGACAGGTCTTGACTGGATCGCGGAACATGAGTCTGATGTCCATGTGGTGGCGGATCTTGTCTATTCAAAGGTTTCTGCCCGTCCGGCCCGGTGGGTGGTGGCCGTGGCCGGAGATTCCGGCATGAAAACCCTTGAGGACCTGGAAGGCAAAACCATTTCCACTGAACTTGTAAAATTCACCAAACGCTTTTTTGAGTCCCGTAACATTCATGTGAATGTGAAGTTCTCCTGGGGGGCCACAGAAGCCAAAATCGTTTCCGGCCTGGCAGATGCCATTGTGGAGATCACGGAAACCGAAAGCACGATCCGGGCGCATAATTTAAAGGTCATTCACGAGATCATGAAAACCAACACCCAGCTTATTGCCAATAAAACAGCCTGGCAGGATCCGGTGAAGCGGGAAAAAATCGAGCAGATTGCCATGCTGCTCCAGGCTGCCCTTGTGGCGGAAAAGCTTGTGATGCTTAAAATGAATGTGCCTGAATCCAAGTTGCCTGCCGTGGTTGACATTCTGCCAAGTCTGAACGCCCCTACAGTGGCTTCCCTTTACAAGTCAGACTGGTTTTCCGTGGAGACCGTGGTTGAAAACAGTTTGGTCAGAGATCTTGTTCCCAGGCTGCTGAAAACAGGGGCCGAAGGTATCATTGAATGCGCATTGAACAAGGTGATCTGAAAAATGAGTGTGGCCAAAAGATGTGAACAGATAAAACCGTTTATTGTCATGGACGTGATGGAAAAAATCCATAAAATGGAAGCCCGGGGGATTGACGTAATTCACATGGAGATCGGCGAGCCGGATTTTAATGTGCCTGAATGCGTCAACCGGGTCTGTCTTGAGGCGCTGGCCCAGAACGAAACCTGTTATACCCACAGTTTAGGAGACCTTCGTCTGCGCCGGGCCATCAGTGATTATCACAAACGCATCTACGGCACAATAGTGGCACCCGGCCAGATCCTTGTAACCAACGGAACATCTCCTGCCATGCTTCTGGTGTTCAGCGCACTGCTGGATCCCGGTGACGAGGTTATCGTTTCAGATCCCCACTATGCCTGCTATGCCAATTTTATCCGGTATGTCCAGGGGGAGCCTGTTTTTGTCAAGGTGCATGAGCAGGACGGCTTTGTCTTTACCCCTGAAGCTGTCAGGGAAAAAATTACACCTAAAACCAAGGCTATTTTTATTAATTCCCCGTCCAATCCCACGGGCACCGTGATCCCCGAGGCCCGGATAAGGCAGATTGTTGAAGTGGCCCGGGAACATGGCCTGTATATTGTTTCTGATGAAATTTACCATGGCCTGACCTATGAAGGAAAAGATCACTCTATCATGGAGTTTACGGACCAGGCATTTGTACTCAACGGTTTTTCCAAACTGTTTGCCATGACAGGGCTTCGTTTAGGTTACCTGATTGCGCCCCAAAAATTTGTCCGGGCCCTTCAGGTGCTGCAGCAAAATTTCTTTATCTGTGCCAATTCCATTACCCAGTTGGCCGGGGCTGCTGCATTAACCGGTGCTGATGGAGAAGTCCAAGCCATGCGTGATACATATAATGAACGCAGGAAATTCATGATCAGGCGCCTTAAAGAGATGGGGCTTTCAATTATGGTGGAACCCACCGGTGCGTTTTATATTTTTGTGAATTTTAAACATATTTCCACGGACTCCTATGCCCTGGCATTTGATATCCTGGAAAAGGCACACATCGGTGTTACCCCGGGCATTGATTTTGGCGCCAATGGTGAAGGGTATCTGCGGTTCTCCTATGCCAATTCCCTGGATAATCTTAAAATCGGAATGGACCGCCTGGAAGGGTATTTGAAAAGGTATGCATGAAAATCCGTGCCGTTGAGTTTGTAAAAAGTGCGATAAAGCCCGCCCATTATCCGGAATACGATTTTTCCGAAATCGCGTTTGCGGGCAGATCCAATGTGGGAAAATCTTCTTTGATCAACACCTTGATCAGCCGCAGGGATATGGTTAAAACAAGTTCCCGGCCCGGATGCACCCAGATGATTAATTTCTTTCTGGTCAATGGCGATGTGCCCCAGGGAGATGTACCCCGGGGAACGCTGTCCCTGGTGGATCTGCCCGGATACGGGTATGCCAAGGTGTCCAAAAAAATCAGGGCACAATGGCAGCCCATGGTCGAAACCTATCTGGGGATGCGTAAAAATCTGCTGGGGCTGATTCTGCTGATGGATATCCGCAGGGACCCCGGCAAAGAGGAACTTGACATGGTCCGCTGGCTTGAAACAAAGCAGATGCCCTGTCTTCTGGTGTTGACCAAAGCGGATAAATTGTCCAAAACCAAACAGATAAAGCAGCTGGATGCGGCTTGTACAGCCTTTAACCGGGACAGGAACGGGATCATTCTTTTTTCAGCTAAAACCCGCCAAGGCCGCCAGGCCATATGGGATGAAATCCACAACCTCATTGACTGGTATCAGGAGGAGGAATAGATATGTCCGAAATCTTTCGCTCGGGGTTTGTGGGTATTATTGGTGCGCCCAATGCCGGGAAATCCACCCTGCTTAATCAGGTTCTGGGTCAGAAAATTTCAATTACATCCCCAAAACCCCAGACTACCCGGGACCGGATTCTTGGCATTGTGAACCGTCCCCATTCCCAGATCGTATTCCTGGATACGCCGGGAATTCATAAAAGCACAACCCTGCTTAACCAGCGAATCGTGGACCAGGCGGTTCAGGCTATGGACGATGTGGATCTGATCCTTTTTATGGTGGATGCGGTCTCCCGGAACCATGTGTCGGAAAAGATGATCGTAGCGCGGTTTGAAGCTGTGCGTAAACCTGTGATCCTGGCGCTGAACAAAATCGATCTGGCCAAAAAAGCTGCTGTGTATGAGCAGGTGGAAATGTTCAGGCATATGTACGCGTTTGAAACCATTGTACCTGTCTCTGCCAGGAAAAATGTCCAGATGGATCTGCTTCTTGATGAAGTGGAATCCCGCCTGCCCCAAGGCCCTCCCCTCTATCCCGAGGAGACCCTCACCGACATTTCCGAGAAATATATGGTCAGCGAAATTATCCGGGAAAAGGTGTTCAGGCTCACCGGTATGGAGGTTCCCTATTCATCCGCTGTTACTGTGGATGCCTTTGAGGTGGAAAAAAAGCTGATCGTCATCCATGCAAGCATTCATCTGGTGCGTGATTCCCAGAAAGGCATTGTCATCGGGAAAAACGGAAGTATGCTCAAGCGTATCGGGGCAGACGCCCGGAAAGATATTGAACAAATGCTGGGCAGCAAGGTTCTGCTTAAGCTGTTTGTCAAGGTGACCCGGGACTGGGTGTCCAATAAACGTCACCTCAGTGAATTTGGATATTAAATGCTGACGATATAACAGGTATGGAATTTTTTTCTTTTCCCGACGATGCTGAACTGAAAAAGGAGCGGGCCAAAGCCAGGCAGCTTCGGGCCAGCCAATGGTGGAAGCGAAAACGATCATCCGGGATTTGTCACTATTGCGGGAAAAATTTTTCACCCAAAGAGCTGACTATGGATCATGTGATTCCCCTTTCCCGGGGAGGACGCTCGGAAAAATTTAACCTGGTGCCGTGCTGCAAGGCGTGTAATACTCAAAAACAACGAATGCTGCCGGCGGAGTGGGATGAATATATGATACGTCTGCGGGGTGATAAAAATAATACTTGAACGGCTCAATACAGTCTATTCAGCCGTTCAAGCACAAAAGAACCGGCCGGAATAAATCCGACCGGTTTTATATTTAGTTTATAGGGCAGTTGCCCTTAGACGTGTCAGGTGCTACTTGTTGCTGCACAGTCTGTGAATCGTCTGGGCATGCCATTCTCCACGGCCGGAAAAGGTCGGCTGTCCAAGGGCGATGAGATGATTGGCAACCTGATCATAGGTGGCGCCTTGTTCCCGCATGGAGTTGATGATATCCATGATCTCCTCTCTGGGCAGCAGTTCCCTGGTTTCCCCGGATGATGCTTCTGCCGGGGAGGATGATGCAACAATTTTTCTGCGTTTTTTTACAATATTGGTGTCTTGATAGGTGTTTTGGGCTGCTGCTTTCCGGCGTTCTTCCTCGGCCATTTCCGCTTTGAGCAGATCTTCCACAGTGCCGTCAATTTCTTCATCCGGGGCCTGGGACGATACGTAATGGTGCTCAAACGCCGGGGCGATATCCATCTGATTCTGGTCCTGGGCAAGATTTAAGCGGTCCAGGATGATCTCAATGGCATCAGCCTGGCGCTGGAGCAGGTCCGCACTTCTTTCTTGAACCGTGATCATATATTCCTGGTTTTTAATCAGAATATCAATCTGGGTGCAGACATTATCCAGAATATCCGCTAAAAGAACTATATTGGGCTCCTCAGAAATCTGGTTGCCGGGTGTCTGGGGAATTCCTGAAGGCATGGGGCGTTTCATCTGCGAAGGTCTGTTATTGGGATAGCCGGAACTTCCATATGAATTGAACCTGGAAGTGTTTGAATAGTACGAGTTGTCAAAATTTTTTCTTGTTTTCGGGGTCCTTGGTTTTTCGGCCTGGCCGTTACGAAGGCTTTGTAAAAAATCGTTCATATAATAACCTCTTTCTCCTTGATTCTCCTTATGCCGCATATATAAACTTTTATCGGCTCCGGGATTGACTTTGGTGTCCCTTAGTCAATTAATGCGAGCAATAATAAGGAGTTAATAATATTTTTATTTCTTTGGACAGAATGCAAACGTCTTTATCTAATTTTTCAGGCTGCTTGTCAAGAAAATTTTAAATGATTTCCCAATCTTGAACAGCCGAATATTGTCTATCGAATGTTTATCAAAGGCAATCATGTCGCCAACACTCTGTTTCAAAGCATATTGAATACTTTAATTTCGTATGTTACCATAATTTCAGAAAAATTAGCAACCCGTTAAAAGATAATTTTCGGGTAAAAAATGTAAATAATTGTAAAGTAAAGATTATAGATGGAAAACAAGCACTACAACACCCCTTTTACAGTGGATACGGCAGATATTATTAGGCCGGATCTGCTGGAGCCTATTGAGTATGCATATAAATCCAAACGCAGCATTGATATTAAGATCACCCAGCCCGAATATACTTCAGTCTGCCCCATGACAGGTTTGCCGGATAACGGGACCATCATTATTGAGTACCGGCCGGACGCCCATCTGGTGGAGTTGAAATCACTTAAATATTATCTGATGCAATACAGGAACGTCGGGATATTTTATGAACATGTGGTGAATAAGATTCTGGACGATATGGTCTCGGTAATAAATCCCCTTTACATGAAGGTAACAGGCGAATTCACCCCGCGCGGCGGGATTTCGTCCGTGGGATCTGCCGAATATATCAAGCCTTGAGGGCCGCCTCGAAATCCCGGAGCATCTCAAGGACATGGGCGCTGCTTGCAAGGGTGGATAATTCGCGGCGGAATGCCGCGGAACCGGGCAATCCCCGGATAAACCATGCAAGCCTTCCCCGCAGCATCCTGCATGCCGTAATTTCCCCGAAATAGGATACATACCCCTGGGTCAGTGACGCCATTGTTCTGAAGATGGCCCAGGGCTCAGGACGGGTGAATGTGCCATGGGCCACATATTGTTCGATCTGTGAAAGGATGAACGGGTTGGCCATGGCTGCTCTTCCCACCATGACGGCATCGCAGCCGGTCCGGGAAAGCATTTTTCCTGCGTCCTGGGGGGTAATGATATCCCCGTTTCCGATCACGGGAATACGGATGGCTTGTTTAAGTCGTGCAATCAACTGCCAGTCCGCCTTTCCCCTGAACCCCTGAACAGCTGTCCTCGGGTGAAAGGCAATGGCGTTTACGCCCTGGTCTTGGGCGATTTTTGCCAGAATCACAGCCTGATCCCCGGAAGCATCCCACCCGCTGCGTATTTTTATGGTAAAGGGAAGGGAGGTGGCGTCCCTGACAGCTTTTATAATTTTTCGGGCAAGGGCCGGATCCTTCATTAGGGCAACTCCGGCCCCTTGTTTGATCACTTTTTTAACACTGCACCCAAAATTGATGTCAATGATATCCGCTGTGCCAAGATCAGTGATAAACGCTGCCGCCTGTCCCATGGACAGCGGATCTGAACCGAAAATCTGTACAGATAATGGCCGCTCGCTTTCTTGTGACTTAAGCAGGGTTATGGTCTTCTCAGCATTGTAGAATATGCCCTTGGCACTGATCATCTCCGAGCATACCACGGCGCACCCGCAATCCTTTATCAGCTGCCTGAAGGGCAGATTGGTAATCCCGGCCAGGGGGGCCAGAAAGGTGATGCCGTTAATTTTTAAGTCTTTTATTTTCATATTCTGTTGTGGGGGGAAAAGCCCATGGCCGGATTTGTGATGTCAAGGCCCGTCCTGGCATAGCAGAAAAGGCAGTTGTGAAAACAAGGGTGATCTTCATAGGAGCCAATATCAAAAGATTTTGTGCATTGACAGCCCTTTTTACGCCGTTGTCCATAATCGCTGCGGGTTTCCGGATTTCCCCCAAATAAGGTTTTATAACGATGCCCGTTGATGCAGGCGTTAGGAGATGCATATGTTTGTAATCCGGCTGCGTCCATCAGTTCTTTTTCACAGCATAAAAAAAGATCCATGCCAAGGGCTTTGAGAAACTGAGCCATACTGCGGATAATTTTTATCTTGGGGCCCATGCCCGGATCTATGAATTCAAGCATGGGGCTGCCCTGATTTGCCATACGTTTGATTCTCAAGTCTACTTTTTTGTAAGGATCATAAAAGCTGGTAATACATTGCTTGATGCCCATCTGTGACAATTGTCCTGCAATATATTCAAAAGCGTCAAGGTTGTTAAACATCCGGCCGTCCTTCTCATAAAAACAGATGGGGTCAAAACGCCAGGCAACCTGTGCCGGACTTAAGTCCCGGGCAATGATCCGGGCCTGGGCCAGGCGCTCTGAAAGGTCTGGCAGGCCGGGTTCAAGAGCTTTTAAGGGTGTATTGATGGTAAAATTGAAAAACAGGTGAAATCCTTTTCGGGCTAAAATTTTGTGGGCGCTTAAGTCCAGGAACGGTCCATAGTTTTTTGACCAGAAAACAATGGTATGAATATCCTGATGCGTTGCATTCACTCTGCGGGACTGTCTGTTAAATGGATTGGTTATAAAAAAATATCCTTTTTCAATTCTGTCCAGAAACCAGGGCGTGTACCAGCCTGGTATATCTGTACGCCTGGAGGCGGAAAGGATGCCGGCAGGACCGTTCAATCTATGGTTCCTGCCCGTTTTTATGGTTTTTCAGTTTGGAAAAGGAGATAATCTTGCCCTGATTTTTTCGGGAAGGATCGTCCGATTCAAGGGATTCAAGTTTTTTGCCGTTTTCAGGTGATGTTGCAGGCAATCCGCCATGTTCAAAGGGTATGACCGGGGATTCCACCTTTTCCAGCCGCATGCGTTTGCCGTTCATGGAAAAGACCTCTCCATTGATGTAGTCTGCCTTTAAAATCCAGGTGACGACCTGCAGCGGTATCTGCAGCATCAGCAGTCGGATCTGGTACCAGTTTTTTTTATGGTCCGGCACAATATCTTCAATCCTGGCAAAACTGACCGGTGCGTCTTCTAGGTAAATCACGACAATATCATTTATTTCTGCCACGCTGTCTCCATCATCAGATGTTGATATGTTAAAATTTTCATCCGCCTTGAACTTGAACAATAAACCCTGTGTTTGTCCTGTAACATATCACAGACGTTAAATTATCAAAAGTTGTGATTTGTCAGGATTGGCGCATTGGTATCAGTATAATAAATGATAATCGCCCATAGTCGTTAATAATCAAGCGCCCCTGATTCACCGTCAAAAAAATAAAAAACCCAGGGCAAACGCATTAAAAAAGTAATAGAAACGGATAGTTTTTATTTTTGAAAAGAATCCTTGGAAGATTTGAGAAATTTTGGTATCAAAGTCGTTTTTTGAGTTTTATCTTGGAGGTTTTGAAGAA
>NZ_JBFXHE010000098.1:5606-12089 GCF_050177295.1 Desulfobacter sp. | reverse complement strand
TTCCAAATTTAAATGCCGTGCCTGAAGATTTTTTCTTTTTCAAGTTTAAAAAATCGAGACTGAACAGCTCATCAAGTATAAGGTGCAGGATCGAACCGCAAAAAACGAATCCCCCGGCCATCCAGGATACAAAATCATTGAAATGGAACACGCGATTTAAACCGATTGCAGCCATGCATCCAAAGGCCACTGCCGCCGGTATGGAATGAATAATGCCTCGGTGGACCGTCAGCTTCGTAAATAAAGAAAAAATAAAAATTTTTATAAAAATAAAACTTACCGCCCAGATGATGAACAACTCAATCACTGTGTTATCGGCACGCTGCTTGAACACCACTAAAAAAGAAATCACTGTTGCAATAAATGTAAACAGCAATCGGACAGTTAAAGAAGCGTCTGAATCAATGTCCGGCAACAGGCCGCCCACCACCCCGAGAACAAAGTAAAGCAGCACTTCCTGGGGAGACGCAACTGACGCTGCAAACAGCATTGTTGCCGCAATGCTGCTTGCGATGCTTGCCACGGTAAGATGTGTTTTAAAATCCGCCACTGTTTAAACCGACTCATTATCTTTGAAATACGTTTCTGACACAGCACCATATAGCATACAGGATTCAAGTTTATAACTCAACGTTCGCTGATTAAAGAGGCTAACGAACACATATCCCACCCGAATGGGTGCAATAAAATAATTGCACCCAAGCCATCTGCTCTCTTACCTGGAAATGAATTGCACCCCTTATCAGTAGGAAAATCGGCAGGCGGAAAATCATAAAATATATTTCAAATTCAAGACATTAAATCTTCTTCAAAAAAAACCTTTAGACCATGCCAAGTCTTTGGCATGGTTATGGCAATTCGGAGGATTTTGAATTAAAAAATGATATATCCCGGACCATGGTTCCGGAAAAATAACAGTTCTTCAGGGAGAACAAATATGACCAAAAAATCGGTGTTCAGTGTCTGCGGTATGTGTACGGTACGCTGTCCCATCCAGGTGGAAGTTGAAAACGGCCAGGTTGAATTTATTTCAGGCAACCCCCATCTCCCGGCCATGAAGGGGGCGGTCTGCCCGAGAGGTGCGGCAGGGACAGCCCTTCTCCACGATAGCGAGCGACCGCAGACGCCTTTGATTCGCGCAGGTGAGCGAGGGGAAGGAAAGTGGCGCAAAGCCACCTGGGACCAAGCACTGGATTATGTGGCAGAGAAACTCAACCAGGTTAAGGCCGAATACGGGGCACGAGCCATCTCATTTTCTGACAGGAGCGGACCGTTCAGGGACATGCACCGGGCCTTTCTTAAGGGTATTGGCACTCCCAACTACAATAATCACGACTCCTCCTGTGCCAGAAACGTCCAGCATGCGGCGCTCTCCTTGACCGGTATGGGCAGAAAAGCCGTCGCCTACGACTTTAAAAACGCAAAGCACGTGGTACTCCAGTTCAGAAATATTTTTGAAGCCATTAATGTCCAGGAAGTGAACGACCTTATGGACGCCCTGGAAAAAGGATGTAAACTCACGGTGATCGATATCCGGGCCAATATATCCGCAGCCAAGGCCAGCCGGTTTATGATGATCCGACCGGGCACCGACTATGCCTTTAACCTGGCAGTCATCCATGAACTGATCAACAAGCGGCTCTATGATGAACAATTTGTCAACCGCTACGTGGAAGGATTCAAAGCACTTGAACAATTTATAACCCCTTATACACCTGAGTGGGCTGAAAAAGAGACCGGCATTGAAGCAACAACGCTTCGCAATTTTGTGGAGGAACTGGCAAAGGCGGCACCGTCAGTGATCTGGCATCCGGGCTGGATGACAGCAAGGTACAAAGACTCCTTTTATATCTGCCGCTCCATCTATATCATCAACGCCCTTTTGGGCAGCTATGGTGCCAAAGGCGGGCTTCCTTTTGTATCAAAACCTGCTGACGTTGGTGTGAACGGCTTAAAATCATTCATGGATCTTTATCCCGCACCAAAGGAGAAACGTGCCGACGGCGTGGGGTGGAAATACACCCATTTTGAAAATGGCCCGGGTCTGGCACATTTACTGTTCAAGGCCATTGAAGAACAGTCGCCCTACCCCATTAAAGCCTATATCGCCTACCGCCATGATCCGCTCATGGGATATCCGGACCCGGACCGCCTGCGGCGGATGTGGGATAACCTTGACCTGCTCGTTTCCGTTACTTTTTCATGGTCAGACACGGCCTGGCATTCAGATGTGGTCCTGCCGCTTTCCACCTACCTTGAGCGCGAAAGTCTCATCGCCACAAAAAATGACCTGAAACCGTACTTTTTTGTCCGAAAACGGGCAGTGGCACCCAGATACGACTCTTTGGCAGACTGGGAAATCATCTCAGGCCTCGCCCGCCGCATGAACCTGCCGGACCTGGTCTTTGACCGGGTGGAAGACCTGTGGAAATTTCAGCTCAGGGATACCGGCATGACCATTGAGGATTTCAATGCCAAAGGGCTGGTGAATCTGGCAGAGGAGGCAATATATAAAAAGTTTGAAGACTACACATTTAACACCGATTCCGGAAAAATTGAAATCCTTTCCAAAAAACTGGAAGAAAACGGCCAGCCCTCTCTAAAGCACTATGAGCCGCCGGCATCTCCAAAGGCGGGTGAATACAGATTGACATTCGGCCGATGCGCCATTCACACCCAAGGCCATACCGTAAATAATCCCCTGTTAAACGAACAGATGCCGGAAAACACCTTGTGGATCAACACGGCCGAAGCCCAAAAGCTTAACATATCAGACAGGGACATTGTCACCGTGAGTCAAAACGGCTACTCGGAAACCATCCGGGCCCAGGTCACAGACCATATCCACCCGGAGGCCGTCTTTGTGATCCACGGATTTGGCCACCGCATTAAGGCCGAAAGCCGGGCATTCGGCAAGGGCCTTGCGGATAACAAATTCATGGCAGGCGGCCTGGATATCTGGGATAAAGCCGGCGGTGCCGTTGCGTACCAGGAGCACTTTATCACGGTGTCCAAGGGACAGGTGCAATAAAAAATATGCGGTGCAAAATATTTATTGCGCACCAGCGTAACACTACCTGGAAACGGATACCATCCAAAACCCAAGGGCCCGCAAAATTAAAATTAACTTAAATTAGATAAATTATTTTGACTTTCATAAAAGATAAACCAGATATGTGTCAAGCTGGACACCGGAGGCACCATGAGCCAATACTACCTGTTTCAGGATACTAAAAAATGCATCGGCTGCCACACTTGCGAGGTCGTGTGCAAGGCCAACAAAAAATTACCCCCAGGGCCGAAACTCTGCCAGATTATCCAGGTGGGTCCCAAGACCGTTGGAGAGGTGCCAAGGAGATCATTTGTCTATATGTCCTGCTTTCATTGCGAAAACCCCTGGTGCGTTTCGGCCTGCCCCACCGGCGCCATGCAGCAGCGCAGCAAAGACGGAATCGTATTTGTGGAACAGGACCTTTGCGTGGGATGCAAAACCTGCATATCCGCCTGTCCCTGGGGGGCACCCCAGTGGAACCAGGAGATCGGCAAGGTTGAAAAATGCGATTTCTGCATGGATCGGATCGACCAGGGCCTTGCCCCTGCCTGCGTGACGAGCTGCACCACAGGCTGCCTTAAGTTCGGCACGGTCGAACAAATGACTCAGATCCGAAGAGCGCGCCATGCAGCGTCCGTAACTTCCTTTGAGAACACAAGCTTTTAAGGAGTGAATATGGACAAGATCTGCCCGGTTCGACAAACCATCCTTTTTTTAACCCAACTGATCGGACCCAAAGGACTGCCCGACCCAAAGGGACGACGAATTTGCGAACAAATTCTTGTTCTGGCCGAAGAGATAGCCGAAGGCACAGCAGGAGAGGAACATCTGGGCGCCATTGAAGCCCTGGTCAACGAATTTAATGATGCCGGCAACCCGGAACAGACCCGGCAGGCAGGCATGACCATTCAAGGGCTTCTGGCCGATCACCGGGAGGTATTTATCAACCATATCCAGACCCGGAACTGTCCCACCCACGACTGTGGAAAACTTGCCCCCTCCCCCTGCCAGATGGCATGCCCCGCCGGGATTGACATCCCCACATACCTTGCGCTCATCGCCCAGGGAAAGGATGCCGAAGCCATTGAGGTGATCAGACGGGACAATCCGCTGCCCTGGGTGTGCGGCCTGATCTGTACCCGGCCCTGTGAAATGATGTGTGTCAGGGCCAGAATCGACAAAGCCATCTCCATTAAATTTCTAAAAGCATTTGCTGCCGAACGCGCCATGTCCCAGCGGGCCTATACCAATCCCATCCCCAAGCCTGCCAACGGCAAAAAGGTATGTGTGGTCGGCGCAGGCCCGGGGGGCCTTTCCTGTGCTTATTATCTGGCGCTCAGGGGATACGGTGTCAGGATCATTGAGGCCTTGCCCGTGGCCGGCGGTATGCTCATGGTGGGTATTCCCCGGTACCGCCTGCCAGGGGAAGTCATTGGCCGGGAAGTGGCCATGATTGAAGACCTGGGCGTAGAAATCCAGTACAATACCCGGTTCGGCAAGGATGTCACCAAGGACGAACTGGACCGGGAAGGATTTGAGGCCTATTGCATCGCCATTGGTGCCCATAAGGCATGGACCTTGAGTATTGAGGGAGAAAAGGATTTTCCAAAAGTTATCGAAGCGGTCCGTTTTCTGAGAGATGTCGCCCTGGGCGATCATCACTGTCCGGGAAAGAATGTGGTGGTGGTGGGCGGCGGCAACGTAGCCATTGATGCGGCGCGCACCAGCCTGCGCCTGGGCGCCGAGCGTGTCACCATTGCCTATAGACGGACCCGGGATCAGATGCCTGCGGATGTGGAGGAGGTGGAACAGGCCGAAGAGGAAGGCATTGAATTCTCTTTTCTGACCATTCCCGCCGCAGTAAAGGGTGAAGGGCACAATATTCACACCCTTTCATGTATCAAGGCAGAACTGAAAGCAAAAAAAGGCTCCAACCGCCTTGCACCGGTTCCCATTGAAGGCAAAGAGTTTGAGATCCGGGCGGATGTCGTGATCTCCGCCATTGGCCAGTATGTGGACAACGAAGGGATGGAAGCGTTTACCGGCATCAACTGGAGCCGCCGGGGCACCATTGATGTTAATCACGCCGGTATGGAAACGGCCCAGCCAGGCGTCTTTGCCGCCGGAGACGCGGTTTCCGGCCCCGCCACAGTGATCGAAGCCATTGGCGGCGGTAAACGGGCTGCTGATGCCATTGATCGTTACCTTCGCGGTATTCCCCAGCCTCGCGCCCCCAGAACGCCCGTACGCCACAAGACGGAACCCGTTATTGAAATGACGGCCCACCAGAAAATGACCATTAAACCGCCAGAAATGCCCATGCTTAACCTCTACCGGCGCAGAACGACCTTCCAGCAGGTAGAACTAGGGTATGAGGAAGCCGATGTCCGCCAGGAGGCTGCCCGGTGCCTGCGCTGTGACATCTGCCGCCGTTGCGGCAAATGCGTGGATATCTGCCGGGATAAAATGGGGATCAATGCCCTGAAGCTGGGATACCTTGATTTTGATGAAAGCGGCCCCACTGATTTCAGGGTCACGGCGGAGAGCTGTATCACCTGCGGGGCATGTGCGGCCAATTGTGAAAATGATGCATTAAAAATTGATGAAAAAAATGGCCGGCGAAGACTTTTGCTATGCGGCACTATCCTGAACAGCCAGACTATCCAGTATTGTGAATCCTGCGGTGCGAAACTTGGCTCTGTGGAATACACCCGCTTTATTGCTGGAAAAACCAGGAACATCACACCGGCCACGGAAAATCGGCTGCTGTGTAATAACTGCCTGCGCCGAAAAGCTGCGGTTTCCAACGCCGCAAACACCGGTGCTTTACCCATCCCATAGAACAGGAGGCAAAAATGACATTTCAACGGGGAGATAAGATAGAGGTATTCAAGGCGTCCACGGACGATGCCTGGGAGGACTACATGAATGATTTTATAGGTTCCCATGGGTTTATTGTGGATCCGGACACCTCGGTGAACGACCCGGATGCCCTGGTGGAGGTAAGCCTGGAAGGCAAAGGCACCCACCGGCTTCCCCAGGATTGTCTGAGACGATTGGGGGATCAGGTATGAAGCTCAACGATTTGATTGAAACGAAAAAAGGAGAAAATGAATGACATTGAAGTTTAAGTGGTTTGTATTTTTTTTGACAACAGCAACACTGATGCTGCCGATGATGGCCGCGACCCCTGTTATGGCCGACCCGCTTGCCGATGCTATTGCAGCTGTGCCCCAGGGCACCGGACCGGGTCAAATCGATCCGTCGGCGCCGACAGGTATCTTCGGCATTCCTGGGGCACCGGCTCCGGGTTTGCTGCTCTGCTTTTGCTGGGCCGTCTGGGTGGGCTGGATTTTCTCAACCATAGGCGCATTCGGTGGCGTTATGGCCGGTGTGGGTCACATTTCCATTTACGGAATGGGTGCCTATGC
>NZ_JBFXHE010000098.1:0-5506 GCF_050177295.1 Desulfobacter sp. | reverse complement strand
AATACTTAATTAGTACTGTCCGGCAGGCAGCCTCAGCAACCTGCCGGAAGCACAAAAAGAAAAAGGAGTAAAAAATGGTCAACGGATTCAATCAGTTCTACTACGCCATTGACAGTTATATTATTTTTTTCTACCGGGTGACGGGCATTGGCATGGTTGATTATCTGGTCGGAACGTTCTGTCTTTCCCTCATTGCCGTCCTTTTGGGAGAATTGACCATTTCACTTGCCATAAAGGTCAACACCCCTTATCTTACCGGCCTGTCCAACCGTATGAAAGAAAAGGAAGCCCTTTCCATTAAGGCCTATGAAACAGGAAACATGGCGGGATACAAAGCGCTGAATAAAGAGGCCACAGATGCCTGGGGACGCAAATTTTTTGCCATACTGGCCCATTCGGCCGCCATTTTGTGGCCCGTGCCCTTTGCCCTGGGCTGGATGCAGACACGATTTGCCGGTATTGATTTTCCCATTGCCTTTCCGTTCTCCCTGGTTGCAGATTCCGTGGGCTATACATTTTCGTTCTTTCCCATTTATGTTCTGGCGCGAATCGTGTTTGGAAAGCTTAGGCCTTATCTGCCCTATTTTGCTTCAGTTCACAGAAAGCTGGCAGAAATGTCAGCCTGAATCCCAAAGATTGTAATTATGAGAAAGGCGTCGCGCCGGATTCCGGAACGAATTTCCCATTGAAACCCCAATAATTGGTTTCTATAATAGACGTGTATAGAAAAACCCATTGAGGAAACAAGACCGTGAAATATCTTAATTGCACCGTGCTGACGGTTTTATCATACCTTCTGCTTGCATTGCCCGAAAATTTGTATGCGCTGCAGTTTCATTCAAGTTCCGAAGGGATCATTACGCACCAGATCGGGCACATGTTCTTTCTTTTCTCAATGGTTGTGCTGATGTTCATCATCAGTGGCAAGGGCCTGACCGTATATAAAGGGTGGCGTCTGATCCAGCTTTCATCATTTTTTTTCATTCTTTGGAACGGCTGCGCCATTGCGGGCCATTTCCTGGACAACCAGATTTATGCCGTCAGTGTAGAAGGACTGGCCAATGGATATGCCAACATCCGGACCCAGAACAATTCGGACCTGCTGGGCTGGGTATATTACGGCCTGAAACTGGACCATTTGCTGTGCGTGCCGGCCATGTTCCTGATGTACAAAGGGCTTTCATGCCTGGTGGACGAACAAAAGGCCGGACAAGGACAAAACCCATGATTGTCCCCTATTTGCCGATGGTGGCCATAGATATTATAGGCTCCTTTGCCATGGTGGTGTTTTCACTTCTATGCTGCTACAAAGCCAGGATTTTAAGGGAAACCGACCAGGATAATGCCCTGTTTCTTTATCTTGTGTGGATCTCCACGGGATTTATGATCTTTGGCGTATCACGCTCCTTTGGCCATATCCTGCGCCAGTTTCTAATTTTAACTTCCCATACCGACACCTGGCAGACCATCGCCGCCTTTTCCGGCAGCGTCAATACAGTCTCTTTTATGCTGGTGAGCCTGATCACACTGTTTTTCAACCAGAGCTGGAAAATAAACGAAAAAATTCTGACCTCCCGAAAAAAACTGGAAGCCGCCCATGGTCAGCTTTTAAGTTTAAACCAGACCCTGGAGCAAAAGGTGGTGGAACGTACGGAGATGCTCACAAGTTCAGAACATAAGGCCCGCCGCATTTTTGAATACTCCCTGGACACCATTCTGGTGACTGACGCACATTTCAAAATCCAGGAGATTAACAACGCAGGCATCACCCTGACAGGATATAAAAAGGAACAGATGCTGGAACAGAACATGGGACTGATGGATTTCATCGTTTATGCCCCGGATTGGGAACATATTTCAACCCAGTTAACGACCAACGAATATGTTCTCAACGAAGAGTGCGATATTTTAAACTCCGATAACATGAAGATCCGGGTGATCATCACCGGCGGCGTGGATTACGGGGCCTTCGGCTGTGCCAAAACCTTTCATTTCATTATCAAGGATATCAACGAAAAAAAACAGATGGCGCAGCAGATCGCCCAGGCCGACAAATTAGCAGCTTTAGGCGAGTTGTCCGCAGGCGTGGCCCATGAAATCAATAATCCGTTGGGTATCATCCTTGGCTACACCCAGCTTATGCTTAAAGAGAAGTCTGAATTTCATGAAGATTTGAAAACCATTGAAAAACATGTAAAAAACTGCAGGGAAGTTGTCAGCAACCTGCTCTCCTTTTCAAGAAAGGGTTCCGGGGAAATGGGAAATGTGGATATCCACAAAATGCTGGACGGTGTCATCAATTTCCTGAAAAAACACTCTGATTTCCGAAAAGTCCAGATCCAGCTCAATCTTTGGGAAAATGAATCTCTCTGGGTGAAGGGCAATGCCCAGGAATTGACCCAGGTGATTTTAAACCTGATGATCAACGCGTGTCACGCCGTCAATGATAATCCCAAAGGCGTTATAAAGCTTATCACCCGTAAAGAAGATTCACATGTGCTGATTCTTGTCAAGGACAACGGCACTGGGATTCAAAAGCAACACTTGTCCCGAATCTTTGATCCTTTTTTTACCACCAAACCCGTGGGCCAGGGTACAGGGCTCGGCCTGTCCGTGGGATACGGCATTATCCGCCGACACCAGGGTGAAATCATGGCTGAAAACCGGCAAGGCGAGGGGGCAAAATTTACCATCCGATTACCCCTTCTAAACACCAACAGCAATGGGAGTAAACAATGACGACCAATATTCTTGTGGTGGATGATGAAAAGGACATGACCCGTCTTCTCCAACGTACCCTTGAACCCGAACTGAACTGCCGGGTGACCATGGCTTTTTCCGGTGAAATGGCCCTGAATATACTTGGATTGGCCGACACGGCCTTTGATCTTGTCATCAGTGACATCCGAATGCCCGGAATGGATGGGTTTGATCTCCTGGAGCAATTGAAACAAAAATATCCTGATCTGACGGTGGTCATGCTCACCGCTTACGGCAACATTGAATCTGCTGTGGCTGGGATTAAAAAAGGGGCTTACGATTTCATTGCCAAGCCCTTTGAGCAGGATGAAATCATCTTTAAAATTCGAAAAGCCCTGGAACGCAGCCAACTGATATCTGAAAATCGGCGCCTCCAGAAAGCCTGCCGGAACGAATCCCTGCCCTTGATCGGGCAAAGCCCTGTCATGCAGAAGGTGTTTGAAAAAATAGCGCTGGTTGCTGACTCGGATGTCACGGTCCTGATCACCGGAGAATCCGGCACAGGCAAGGACCTGACCGCAAGATCCATTCATGCCCTGAGCCCCAGAAAAAACAAACCCTATATCCCGGTTAACTGCCCCACCATCCCCGAGCATATCCTTGAAAGTGAATTATTCGGATATAAAAAAGGGGCATTCACCAATGCCTACCGTGACAAAACAGGGCTTTTCCAGGAAGCCGACCACGGCACCATCTTCCTGGATGAAATCGGAGATGTAGGCCCCACCATCCAGACCAAGCTTTTAAGGGTAATCCAGGAAAAGGAAGTGAAACCTTTGGGCGACACCCGGGTGGCCCATGTGGATGTCAGAATCATCGCCTCCACCAACCAGGACCTGCAGCAGAAAATCAAAGACAAGGAATTCAGGGAGGATTTTTTTTACAGGCTTTCGGTGATCACCATTGAATTGCCACCGCTAAGGGATCGAATCACGGATATCCCGCTGTTATGCGATCACCTTGTGACCAAAAACTGTGAAAATTTAAATAAACCAACCAAGCATTTGTCTGAGAACGTGATGGATCTCTTCATGAAGCACCCCTGGCAGGGCAATGTCAGAGAGCTTGAAAATGTAATTATCCAGGGAATTCTTTATGCAACCTCAGATACCATCCAGCTGGCCGATATCCCCATCAATAAAAATGGGGCCAATGACTGCGCCTGCATGAACTTGGGTACAGACATGGAGCAACTGACCTATAAGGAGGCCAAGGAAAACACCCTGACCCAGTTTAACCATAACTACATCGGTGCCATACTCTCCATGACCGAAGGCAACATCACCCAGGCAGCCAGGCGCTGCGCCATGGACCGCCAGGCACTTCAGCAGATCATGAAACGGTATGCCATTGATCCTGAAAAATACCGAAGCAAGCCGTCAGGAACTTAAAAAAAATAGAAAAGGAAGCGTTAAAAATAAGATGATTCTATGCCCCAATTGTGCATTTGGATCTTATTTTGAGCAGACACTTAACCATGAAAAAACAGTCTAACCCACAACCATCACCCTTTAAAACCGTCCATGTTCAGGACGCCTGCGGCATGACCCTTGCCCATGATATGACCGAAATCATTCCCGACAAGTCCAAGGGACCGGCCTTCAAACGCGGAGACCGGGTCCAGGCCGGAGATATCTGTCGGCTCATGCGCATGGGAAAAAACAACCTCTATGTGCTGGATCTTGATGAGACCCAGGTGCATGAGGATGAGGCAGTGTTTGAACTTGCATCGGCCCTGGCCGGACCGGGGGTTGAGTTTTCCGGCACACCCAGCGAAGGCAAGCTGCAGCTGTATGCGGGATATCCCGGGCTGTTCAGGGTAAATGTGGCGGCATTGACGGAATTCAACATGCTGGATGATGTCATGTGCGCCAGTATCCATACCAATATCGCCGTAAACAAAGGCGACAGCCTGGCAGCCACCCGGGCCATTCCCCTGGTCATTGACCGGGCAAAACTCGACCAGGCGACCGCCTTGGCGAAATCCGCCTATCCCATCTTTTCAGTTTCAATGTTCAATCCGTTGAAAATCCGGCTAGCCATCATCGGCAATGAAGTTTATGACGGCCTGATCCAGGACCGGTTCCAGGCCATTGTGGAAGAAAAAACAGCCCGGCTTGGGGCACAGATACTTGAGGTGAATATCCTGCCCGATGACCGGAAGCGTATTTCCGCCCAAATCCGGGATTACAT
This sequence comes from Desulfobacter sp., assembly GCF_050177295.1. Taxonomy (NCBI): domain Bacteria; kingdom Pseudomonadati; phylum Thermodesulfobacteriota; class Desulfobacteria; order Desulfobacterales; family Desulfobacteraceae; genus Desulfobacter; species Desulfobacter sp. Next base: position 553 of record NZ_JBFXHE010000098.1, on the reverse strand, counting down.
GGACAAGGAGACCGACCTGATCATCACCACCGGCGGCATGTCCGTGGACCCCGATGATGTCACCCGGGAATCTATTGAGGCAGTTGGCTTTGATGAAGTCCACTACTCAGCCGCTGTGCTGCCCGGGGCCATGTTTCTTTTGGGCTATACCCCTAAGATCACTATCATGGGGCTGCCGGCCTGCGGGTTGTATCACCGCACCACCATATTTGACCTGATGCTGCCCCGGATCATGGCCGGAGAGCGTCCTGGAAAACGGGAGCTGGCAAGCCTTTGTCACGGGGGACTGTGCCGGAACTGCCCGATCTGCCGGTTTCCCGACTGCGCTTTTGGGAAAAGCTCCTGACCTTGACCGGAACTGTTTCCCAGGCCACTTATATGAACCAATCATGACAGATACCTGCCAAAAACATATTGGCTGTGTAGATATCATCCCATACGCTATGGGTGAAGTATTTTGTCCATTAATGAGGCAAGAGTATTTTCGGCAGGCTGAACCTTGGCGGGTGAGGCAAAACAAACGGTTTGTTGTCTACGATGGCATCTGCCACAC
>NZ_JBFXHE010000097.1:8115-12138 GCF_050177295.1 Desulfobacter sp. | reverse complement strand
TTATCCCTCCTCGGGCAGATTCGGAAAGTTTCTTCGGGCACCCTTGCCTTTGCCTACATATTCCCTCCTTTCAAGGGCTATGGCTGGACTTACACCAGCTAGTTCACAACCATGCCGGTCGCACCCCGAAACCTGCATTGCCCTGTGGCAAGAATAAGTGACGTGTCATTTTTTTGTGCGCCACATATGGTGAGAGCCAAAGTTCCATTACACGCAATCTGATCCGGCTCTACAAGGCTCTTGGCGGCGGCGGGGAACCGGAATCAGGCGTTTCCGCCGAGAACGCTTCTTTACCTTGATTTAGCCCCGGCTTGGTGTTAAAGTCCGCTGAAATGATTGATTCCGAACTTATATCCCTCCATGGCGGCCATTCAGGCCAGTTCTGCTGCCATGCCCGGGACAGCCTTGAAGACCTGATAAAAGCCTATATCAGCAAAGGACTAAAAGCCGTGGGCATCAGTGAGCACATGCCCCCGCCCGGACACCGGTTCCTCTACCCGGATGAGATTAAGCAAGGCCTTTCAGTCAAGGACCTTGAAGACCGGTTTGCAAGGTATTTCCTTGAACTGGAACGGCTTAAGCAAAAATATAAGTCAGATATCATGATATTTAAGGGGTTTGAGACCGAAACCGTCACTGGAAGCCCCGCACGGGTGCGGTCATTGATCCGGGAATTTAATCCCGACTATATTGTGGGCTCGGTCCACCATCTCAATGACAGATGTTTTGACTATTCCAGGCAGGACTATGAGGCCATTGCAAAGGATTTCAACGGCTTTGACGCCATGTATATGGCCTATTTTGACACCCAGTATGAAATGATCCTGGACCTGCATCCCTTTGTTGTGGGCCATTTTGATCTCATACGCATTTACGATCCTGACTTTGAAGCGCGGCTTGAGAACCCCGAAATCAGTGAGCGCATCCAGCGCAATCTTTCTGCGGTCAAGGCCCTGGGACTGGTGCTGGATTACAACCTGCGCCCCCTTGCCAAAGGAGAAAAAACACCCTATCTTTCCCCGGCAATTCTGGCCAGGGCAAAGGCCCTGGAAATTCCCGTTGTCCCCGGAGATGACGCACACAGCAAGGAACAGGCAGGCATGTTTGTGGGCTGGGCCGTTCAATCCTTAAAAGATATGGGCTTTTCCACAAACTGGCCCAGACCACGGTGCATGACGCCCGCCTGAATTTTTTATCTTCCGGATTTAAAACGGACAAATCTTAAGGAGGCCCATGAAAGCCGTTGTTCAACGGGTTAAAAAAGCCCATGTTACCATAGACAATACGATCATATCCAGCATTGGAACAGGACTTGTGGTGCTTTTGGGCGTGGCCCGTGGCGACAAAGAAAAAGATGCCGAATACCTGGTGGACAAAATCATAAACCTAAGAATTTTTGAAGATGACAAGGGAAAAATGAACCGGTCTCTTCTTGATATCAACGGCGAACTTCTGGTGGTTTCCCAGTTCACGATTATGGGAGACTGCCGCAAGGGACGGCGTCCCTCGTTCACGGATGCAGCCCCCCTTGAACCGGCATGCCGGCTTTACCGTTTTTTTGCCGCAAGGGCGGACGCACTGGGCGTTGCCGTCAAAAAAGGAAAATTCCAGGCCAATATGGATGTATCATTAATCAACCAGGGGCCTGTCACCCTGATTCTGGAATCCCCCGGAAACGGAAAATCCAATGCCCAGTGATAAAAATACCATGGACCATCTCAGTATTATCCTGGTCCGCCCCCAGGGCCCCATCAATATTGGTGCGGTGAGCCGGGTCATGATGAACTTCGGCTGCACCCGGTTGCGGCTGGTCAGCCCCTGCAAAGCCTATAAGTCCCTTGAATCAAAAAAAATGGCCCTGTCCGCCTTTCATATCCTTGAACAGGCACAAATATTTGACACCCTTGAACAGGCGCTTTTTGACGTCCATTCCGCCTATGGCACCACCCGCAGGTTCGGCAAGTACAGAAAAGGATTTTTTACACCTGCCACGGCAGGGGCACGGATTCAAGCCCAAAGACAGGAACATCACAGCGCCCTGGTTATGGGACCGGAGGATACCGGACTTGAGACAAAGGATCTGGACCTGTGCCGGTATTTTATCACCATTCCCACCCATGACCGCTACCCGTCCATGAATCTGAGCCACGCCCTGGCAGTGCTGCTTTACGAAGCATCCCTTAAATCCGGGGCTGCAAAAAATTTTCATGACCCCGGGGTTAAAGACCCTGCCCGGGGAGAAGCACTTGAATCCATGTTTGCCCACATGAAAAAAACGCTTTTGGATATTGATTACCTGGACCCCCAGAACCCGGATCATCTACTGCGGACCTATCGCAGAATTTTCTCTAACGCAGGTCTGTCATCCAGGGATATCAGAATTATCCGGGGGCTTTTAAGCCGCATTGACTGGACCGAATCCCAGCGCCGGTTAAATCAGGCAACGTAAGCCGAAAAAAATCAGGGTGCATCGGACAGATGCAGCAAAGCGGTTTTGAAATCTTCGGGCATGGGCGCGTCAAAATACAGGCGCACACCTGAATAAGGGTGACGAAAGGACAAGGTCCAGGAATGAAGCATCTGACGCGGCACCCCGGGGACTTTTTTCATAGATGATCGCGGCTGGTAAATGCAATCGCCGAAAAGGGGCATACCCTGGTCATAAAAATGGACGCGAATCTGATGGGTTCTGCCGGTATAAAGCCGGATATCCATAAGACACCCTGAACGAAAACGTTTGATTACACTGAACCGGGTTTTTGCGTATCTGCCGTTCTCATCCAGAACAGTCATGCGTTTGCGATGAAAAGGGTGCCGGCCAATGGGGCGCTCAATCACCCCCGCATCCGGGATATTTTCTCCCCGGACCAGGGCCAGGTAATGTTTTTCCACCCGCCTTTGCTTAAATTCCTTTTGGAGAAATTCAAGGGACTTCAGGGTTTTGGCAATGACCATAAGACCGGAGGTATCTTTGTCCAGACGGTGAACAATACCTGGCCGGTCCCGGTCCCAGCCTTGTTCCCTGAAACCCGGATGGTGGCCAATTAAGCCGTTGACCAGGGTACCGGAATCATTCCCTGCCCCGGGATGCACCACAAGGCCTGCAGGCTTATCAATCATAAGAATATAGTCATCCTCGTAAAGGATATTCAAAGGGATGGATTCCGGGAGAAGGGCTTTTCTGTCCTGTTGATCTGGTGAAGGGATATCCCCTTCAACCAGGTCTTTTAGTTTAACTTTATAACCGGGGCGTTTACACCCGTGGTTCACCATGATCAACCCTTGGGAAATCAGGTGTGCAGCCCTGGAGCGGGATATCCGGGACTGGGAATGAGCTGCTACTGCCTGGTCAAGCCTGGCACCCGCCTGATCCGGCGAAATTTCTATCTTCAGGCGCATGAAAAAATACAAACCCGGCATGGATTGACACCTGCCGGGTTGTTTGTGTCATCAGGATCAAGGGGTTTAGCTGAACAGATTTTCAATCTCTTTTATCATGAGCGCTTCATCAACATCCTTGGCCATGGAAAGCTCCTGGACCAGAAGATTCTGGGCAGTATCAAGAAGTTTTCTTTCGCCAAAGCTCAGGTCTTTTGCAAGCTTAAGCTGGAAAAGATCCCTGAATACCTCAGCCACATCATAAATGGAACCGGTTTTTATCTTATCCATGTACTCTCTGTAACGGCGGTTCCAGGTCTGGTTGTCACTGGCCTGGGTCTTTTTCTGCATAACCTCGTAAACCTGGGGCACCTCAGTCTCAGGAATGACTTCCCGCAAACCCACGGATTCAACATTGGATGTCGGAATCATGATTGTCATACCGTTTTCCACAATTTTCATCATGTAGAAACTCATGGTATCCCCATTTATTTCCTGGCTTTCGATGGATTCAATACAGCCGACACCGTGTGCAGGATAGACCGCCATGTCGCCTTTTGAAAACGCTTTTTTGGTTGACTTACCAGTTACTTCAGCCCTGATTGCCCCAGATTGGATTGCCCCAGATTGGATTGCCCCAGATTG
>NZ_JBFXHE010000097.1:0-8015 GCF_050177295.1 Desulfobacter sp. | reverse complement strand
AGCCGACACCGTGTGCAGGATAGACCGCCATGTCGCCTTTTGAAAACGCTTTTTTGGTTGACTTACCAGTTACTTCAGCCCTGATTGCCCCAGATTGGATTGCCCCAGATTGGATTGCCCCAGATTGGATTGCCCCAGATTGGATTGCCCCAGATTGTTTTGCCATTTATGCCCACCTTATTATTTTGATACACGTTATCCATTCTGAGGCATAGAACCATATTTAAACAATATTGTCAACTTATTAATTATTGATAGCTTTTGTAACCTATTCCCAGGCAAAGGGAAAACGCTTGTTATCGGGAGGAATTAACGAGATTCATGGCCTTGACCACCCCTTTTTCCAGGATAGAGAGGCAGGCGTCACAGGCATCATCAATCACCTGATTCAGACAGGCCTGCTCGTCCGGGGCATATTTACCCAGAACATGTCCGGTAACGGACCCTTCATTGCCAGGCCGGCCAATACCCACCCGAACCCGGACACATTCCTTTTGCCCAAAGGCATCAATGATTGAACGGATGCCGTTATGGCCGCCATGTCCCCTGCCCTGCACAATCTTTATCTTTCCAAAAGCAAGGTCAATGTCATCATGGACCACAATGATATCCGCTAGATCGATTTTGAAATAAGCTGCCAGCTTCTGGATGGGGATACCGCTTCTGTTCATATACAAAAGGGGCTTGACCAGGAGAATGTCCTGAAGCCCCATACGTATGCCGGTGTAAGCGGCATTGAACTTTTCCTTGTTCACACAGCACCCGGCCCGATTCGCCAAAGCATCAACCACATCAAATCCAATATTATGACGGGTCTGGGAATACTGATCTCCAGGGTTTCCCAAACCCGCTAATATTCGTTTTGAGTCAGCCATGACGTATACAAAACAATCTGAAACTAAAACGCAAACAAACCGTAAAAACGGTGTTGCAGCTATTCAGCAGCGACGTCAGCAACTTCAGCTTTTTCACCTTCGCCATCATCTGAGCCGCTCTCAGGCGGAACAATGGTGACTACGGTAAAATTGGTATCAAAGGGAATCTCAATTTCGGCTCCCAAATCAATATCTGCCACATGAATGGAATCCCCGATCTCCAGTTCTGAAATATCAAGTTTAACACTCTCGGGGGTATCTTTGGGTTTGCAAACCACTTCGAGTTCACGACGGATAATCTGTAGCATACCGCCTTCCTTGACGCCGGCACAGGCACCTTCGGTTTCAACCGGAACGACAATGGACACTTTTGCATCCATATCAATTTCATGAAAATCAATATGCAGGTAACGCAGTCCAAAGGGATCCATCTGGATCTCCTTGAGCATAACCATTCTACTGGTCTCCCCTTCGACTTTCAAATCAAAAAAAAGACCCGTGGTACCGTTATCCCTGATCACCTTATCAAAGGTGTTAACATCAACCGATATTTTTACAGGCTCTATTTTTGCGCCATAAATAATGCCCGGGATAGCTTTGTCTGCGCGTAATCTTCTGGCAGCACCCTTTCCGGTGCCCTCTCTTTTTGCGACACTTAATTCTATAAGTTCCATTTTAACCCTTTCGTACCCGCCCTTTCACACAAACGGCAGGTTGATCAAATATATCTTTTTTATACAAATAAAGAATTTACAGAATCTCCCCTGTAGCTGCGCATAATGGCCTCCCCGACAAGTTTTGCAATGGAAAGCGTCTTTATTTTGCTACAGGAACGGGCCTCTTCCGACAAAGGGACGGTATCCGTTGCAACAAGGGAGTTCAAAGATGATTGTGTTATTCTGTCAATGGCCGGACCTGACAATACCGGATGGGTACAATATGCATGCACTTCCCTGGCACCCTTTTCCCTGATAACGCCGGCAGCCTCGGTCAGGGTCCCGGCCGTGTCCACCATATCGTCAATAACCAAGGCAATTTTGCCCTCCACATCTCCGATAATGGCCATGGCCTTGGCCTGATTGGGTGCGCTGCGGCGTTTATCCACGATGGCAAGGCCGGCATTTAACCGCTTGGCATAGGCCCTGGCCCGCTCCACACCGCCTGCGTCCGGAGAAACGACAATGATGTCATCACTGAAACGGGTTTTTATATCGTCAATAATAATGGGGGCTGCATAAAGATTATCCACAGGCACATTAAAAAAACCCTGGATCTGTCCGGCATGAAGATCCATGGTGATGATCCTGTCAACACCGGTTCTTTCAAGCAGTTCTGCAACCACCTTGGCACTGATGGGGACCCGGGGAGCGACCTTCTTGTCCTGGCGGGCATACCCGAAATAGGGAATTACAGCGGTCACCCGGGCAGCAGAGGAGCGCCTGAAGGCATCAATGAGCAGCAGAAGTTCCACCAGATTATCGTTCACAGGTTTGCACGTAGATTGAATGACGTAAACTTCCCGCCGGCGTACATTTTCATGAATCTCGACCTGGGTTTCACCGTCACTGAACCGGTTGACCTTCAGTCGTCCCAAGGGTTTGGCCAGATATCCTGATATTCTTTCTGCAAGGGGAACATTTGAATTTCCGGCAAAAATTGACAGGCCATTCATATTAGGCCTCTTTGTTTTCCAACCATTTATAGCCCTTTAAAATTTTGGCTGGGGCGAGAGGATTCGAACCTCTGAATGCAGGGATCAAAACCCTGTGTCTTACCGCTTGACGACGCCCCAAAACTCTTTTGTTTACTGCAACCATCCAAAAGCTCAATCCTGGAAAGAAAAACAAATTTCATATTTTCCGACCGAACCTGCGAAAGCTGTTCATAGTCCCTTTCGGCCACTTCGTGGTCCGAGTAAAGAGCAAAAAGAGACGCGCCGCTTCCGGACATATATACATTTCTTCCCAGCAACAACGCCATCTCTTTTTTTGCAGTACCGATCTCAGGGTATAAACTGCATGCCGGACCTTCAAGATCGTTATGCAAAATTTCCATGCCATTTAGCTTTTCTCCGAATGGCAACGCATTCGAACTTGATTTTATAGTATAGGAGGGGGTAAATGTCAATCCAAATTCTAACTTTCTGAAAACATTTACTGTTGAGGCAGGCACACCCGGATTAACAATAATTACGGACAGATCCGGCATCTGTCTGCAAGGCACAAGTTTTTCCCCCACGCCGGAAGCGAATGCCGGCACTCCGGAAATAAAAAAAGGAATATCTGCACCCAGGCTCAGGCCCAAACGCATCAGTTCCTCTGTGGAAAACGGCGTTTCACAGATATCATTCAAGGCCAGGAGCACACAGGCGGCATTGGAACTGCCCCCGCCAAGTCCGCCGCATACAGGAATTTTTTTGTCAATGTAAATTGTCAGATCATGAAAAACACAATCTGCATTCCTGTCAATCATTGCAGACCTGAAAAGGGCTGCGGCCCTGCATGCCAGGTTCGTATCATCTTCAGGCACATCAGGATGGCTGCACACAGCCTTGATGCCGTTGCCTGACCGGACAATTTCCAAACGGTCGGCAAGCGTCAAAGGAGCCATGAGGGAAAACAGTTCGTGGTAACCATCAGCCCGCCTTCCCGTGACATAAAGAAATAAATTGATTTTCGCAGGAGAAAGATACACCTGCGTCAGACCTTGGCCGCCACATAGGCTATGCGCAGTTCACTGAGCAGGGCGGCGAGCAGGTTTTCTTCATCCCCGGTCAGGTTTCCTGAAGTTTTCTCCTGAAGCATTGCAATCATATCAATGGTGTGTTTGGCCATTTCCAGATTTTTTGTTTTTTTTCCGGTGGAGGGATCTTCCACTGTCCCAAGCTGCACAAGACCGGAGGAATACAAAGATAAAATAAAACTTGAGAAATCTATCCTGGGCAGTACACTTTTAGGGGCCGATTCACCAGCTTGCCCCTCTTTCATTACAAATCCATCTCCTTGAGCCATTTTTCCTCCTTTGTGTCACAACAAAAATTTAGGCAACCCCACAAGGTCTAAGACAGCCATTGCCGTTGTCCTTTGAACTTTTATAGTGTGCCAGATTACAATAAACGCCGCCTTTTTCATACAGATATTTGTTTCATAAAATCTTAGTGCGCTTCTAACATCAATGTAATAATAAAATACTATTTTCTTCAAAACTCAATAGCCACAAACATTCCGGACAGGATTACGCTCCAACATGATTGCAGCCATAAAACGTAACGACAACAAGGTACCCGCGCTGTCTGGCATGGCCCGGCGGCTGGATCGGATCAGCGCGGCTGTGGGCCTGGATGACCAGACCTTGGACAGTTTTGTCCGGACCCTGCCTTTCATGGCCGGGGATGCCACGGCAGGTGCTGAAAATGAATTTCAGGCGGTGGTTGCGGGAAAACGGGAAAATATCGACCTGGCCCGGGTCATTGAGACGTCCAATTATTACCGGAATCTTGTGGAACAGGCCAGAACCGGAGAAACGCCCCAGCGGCGGGTCATGGTCCTGGAGCGCCTGCTCAAAGATAAGGATGGCCAGGATTGGGAAAATTCCTGGGTGTGGTTTCCCCGCCGGGTGCTGAACCGGTTTGCCAATCAGGTGTTTAACAAAGATCTTAAGGCGGATAAATCAATTCCCGCATCAGAATACCGCAGGGATGCTGCCTGTTTCGTGTTTGAAAAAAACGGGGAAAATCAGGTCCGGGTGCCTGTTTCCTATCTGCTCAAACTGGCCCTGGCAGATGCGGTTGGCGATGACAATGGTGTGCCGGAACCGATAAAAACCTGGGGCGAAAAAATGCTCGCCCATTTTTCCAATGACAACAGTTCGCCTGAGCTTTTTTCATTTTACCCGGTTAAATCAGATGGGTCCGGCAGTTTGGGAGAGAAACTTGCTGCCGAAACCCTGCTTCGTTTTCTTCTGACCCAGGCCCTGGTGGCCTATGCCGGGCATAAATTTGAACTGAATGAAAACGGCCAGAAGGTAAAGGTTTTCTTCTCCGCCACCCCGCCCGGGGACCAGAAACGGCTTAACGATGTTATTTCAGATGCGTTCTACCGCGAATTATTCATGAGCCCGTGCCTGTCCGGATGGGACCGGGGGGAAGATAAAAAAGAGTACATGAGTGTCTGTCACAAGGTGTTGTCCCGCAGCCAGCTCAATGCCGTGGCCCAGCTCAAGGAGGCAGGCATTATCAACTCCAACCTTGTGGTGCTGCCCAATACCTCGAATATCAGCCTGGCCAACAACGGCACCCATATCAGTCTTGGCAGCGTCAAACTGTCCCGGTGCATGTCTGATCCGGGTTCAGGGATTACGGCCCTGGATGAAAAATATACAGGAGATCTGGCCATAAAAATCTGGGAGCATTTTTTGCCCCTGTTCGCCACCACCTATTCGGCTGCCCCCCACAGGATTGATTTCCAGGAGTTTCACCCGGAACGGGTGTTAGGCTTTATGCCCCACGAACTGACCCATACCCATCTGCGCATGATCTGGCGGCGGTGGAAGAAAAAGGCCCATCTCAAAGTCATGGGCCAGGCCCTGACCCCCTTTGGCCCGGTGTGGCTGGACCGCCTGATTGCAAATATATTCAGACTGAAAGGGGATTTTGTGCCGGATGGCCGGCTCATTGACTATTTTACCTCGGTGATGAGCACCTTTCAAAGCCCGGCTCTGAACGGCAGTTTGGAAAGCGAGGCCGACCTTAAAAAAGACCTGACCGACATGGGTGTGTTTGACGGACGCATGGCCCTGTACCAGCTGGTCCGTTTGAGGAAATACCACCAGATGGGGTATTCCGGGTTTGAACACCGTTACTTCAGCGTATTTGAAGATGTTGCCAGGGATATGGGAAAGGCTGCAGACCTGCAGGTGCTGATCACGGCCCTGGCCCAGAAGTATATCTATTCCCGGCAGATCAACCATGCCATGATACCGGATTCCCCGGCCGTTGAAAGCGAGCGCCGCCAGATATTTTTTTGTACAGCCATTGGCATCCCCACGTTTTTTGTCAAAACCCGGACCCGGAATCAGTTTCTGGCTAAAATTTTGAAAAATACCGATAGAACCAGGCACAGCCACAGATATCCCGGTTACACCCGGGTACTGGTCCGGGAATACCAGAGGGCCCTGATCTCCCTGATTCAAACCGAGGGGGCTGATCTTGTGGCGGCATTGAACGGCTCATCCATTCTTGACGACCTTGACAACCGGATCAATTCGCCGCAGACCCATGCCGCATGGGGCCGGATCACCCAGGGTATTCTTGAAGGATCCGGAAAGCATAAGCCCATGTCCATGAAGGGCTCACTGTTTAATGCAAACGCGGAAAACTATTACGGCCGGACCTTAAGACAGGCCCATATCAGCCAGGGATTTGACCTGCTTAACAAGGCCTTTGAGCAGATAGACCTGTGGGCAAGATACCGGGATGCCTCGTACGGGCAGGCCCTTGGGCAGATTCTGGGCAGCCGGGATATTCTCAAATTTTTAAAATCCATGCGCCAGGATTTCATGGATGAGACCTGTGCGCCTGAAACGCTTAAAAAGTTTATTTACCTGATGGTCCTTGCAGTCAGCCGGGAGATGCAGGCCTGGCAGGAGAATTAGCACCATGAAACATCAATATATAGACCGCAAAACCAGGCAGGTTCGAACCGAAGCCCTTAAAGCGGATCCCGTTATCAGCGCCATTTATTCGCCAATTCGGGAAAATGCCTCCTTTTTGTTCCATCTGATGATTTCAGCCCGGATGTCCCGCCTGATCGGGGCTGTTTCCTATGATCTGCCTTTTTACAAGCCCTTGTCTGATGCGAAACGTTTTCTGGCTGTCCAAGGCATTGATTTAAGTGAGGTGACCGGGGATCCTGCAACCCTTGATACCCTTCGAAAAATTTTTGAACGTAAGATTCGGTATGAACAGCTTCGCCCCATGCCTGAATGCGCTGATGCTGTGGTCTCTCCGGCAGATTCGCGTCTTCTGGTGGGGGCCTTTTCAAAAAACTCAGCCCTGTTTATTAAAGGCAAGTTCTTTGATTTTTCTGAGCTTATCGGCCGGGATAAGCCCCAGTGGCTTGACGCCTTTGACCAGGGCAATTTTGCCGTGACCCGGCTTACCCCGGATAAATATCATTATAACCATACGCCCGTGGCAGGAACGGTACTGGATATTTATGAGATAAACGGGCATTTTCATTCCTGCAATCCCGGGGCTGTGGTGCGTGAGGTGACGCCCTACTCTAAAAACCGGCGGGTGGTCACCATCATTGATACGGATGTGTCCGGCGGCACCGGATGCGGTCTTGTATGCATGGTGGAAGTGGTGGCCATGATGATCGGAAAAATTGTCCAGTGCTACAGTAAAAAGGGATATGAAACCCCCCGGGCTGTGGTGCCCGGACTTTTCATGGAAAAGGGGTGCCCCAAAAGCCTGTACCGTCCGGGCTCCTCCACAACCATTGTTATATTTCAAAAACAGCGCATCTGTTTTTCCAGAGACTTACTGGAAAATCAGATGCGCACAGATGTGAGCAGCCGTTTCAGTGAAGGGTTTGGCAGGCCCCTTGTGGAAACGGACGTGGCCGTGCGATCAGGTATCGGCCATGCCTGCCCTTGTGATGAAACTGCAACGTTTGGAGATCTGTAATGACAACCGTTTTTTTTGTTATTGGGCTGGGTCTGTTCATTGGTATTGTACTGGGATGGGGATTTAAAACCCTGCCCAAAGAAAAATGGCAGATGGTGGCGGCTTTCCCCTTGGAAAAGACGGACCAAAACCAGTGGCGGGGAATGAATCTGACCTGGTACGGGCTTTTGTCCGCCAATGCTTATACCTTTGGCGTGATCATGGCCGTGATTCTGGCTGCATCGGCCGGGCTGCCCATTTCTGTGCTGGTACTGTTGACTGTACTGCTGCTGGCCGTGACCATTCCGGCGTCTAAAATTGTTGCCCGGATTGTTGAAAAAAAAAAAGCCACCCTGACCATTGGCGGGGCTGTGTTTGCCGGTGTGGTGACCGCACCCTGGATCATTATGCTGGTGAATGCTACCCTGGGCACAACCTTTAATTTTCATGTTCCCGTTGCTGTGATGATGGCC
>NZ_JBFXHE010000096.1:0-12281 GCF_050177295.1 Desulfobacter sp. | reverse complement strand
CGCCGCCCCTGGATCAGGGGCTGGATCAGGAAGGCTTCAAAACCATCACCCGCCCGGGACTTCATCCGTTGGGCCGTTTGCCTCAGACGCGCCTCATTGGTGATGCCCACCTCCACCATACCGGCTTCGGTTTTATGCAGCATCTGTTTTGCAATGCCCTTGAGCACAACAGGGTAGCCGACAGTTCGGGCAGCCCCATGGATATCTTCAATGGATTCCACTCGTATTTCCTGTACCACGGGCAGACCCAGTTTTTTGAATATTTTTTTTGCCTGGTCTTCGTTGAGACTTTCGATCCCTTTTTTGATGTAATTGTCAATGGTTGCTGCAATCTCTTTGAGTAAGGTCATGGTTTCACTCCGTTGAAAAGGATGTCCGAAATACCGGCAGCTATTTCATCTGGGGCAATGCCTTCCCGGATAATTTCAAGGATGGTACGGGTATAAAGGGTCACCATTTCATAAGCCCTTGAAAGGTGAGAGATAGTTACTTACAAACTTATGTTCTGTCAACATTCAATCGGCTTTTAAAAAAATAATCTGCCATGGGGTCTTCTTCAGGTTAAAAGATTTGGAAAAATATTTTTGAAGATACAACGTATTTTGAACCTGTTTTCAACAATTAGACACTTTTTTGAACCAGTTCAAGATCATTATTTAAAGAGGCTTTTCATGCGTTTTGAACATGTTCTGAACATAGTATTCATCAGCTTTTAACTGGGACAAGAAAAAGGGCACGCCTTTTTTCACAGGCGATAATTTAAGAATGAGGATGTGTTGAAATCTGGAGAAATACCAGCGCCATGCTGGAGGTTTTTCAGGGCGGTCCGGGAACCTGGATTCCCCATGACCGCTTTATTCCCTTTCCGGGCTAAAATAGACAGCCCGGAAAGCAGTTTACCCGGGTGCGTTGAGGATTGTCAGATGAATTTTTTACTTTCTGGAGACTACATTTTGAGGTTTTCCTGCCAGATGGCTTTTGATGTTTTCAGCAGCAATGGACATCAGCCTTTCCCTTGCCGCAAGCGTTGCCCAGGCAATATGGGGAGTGATGTAGCAGTTTTTCGCTGTCAGCAACGGGCAGTGCTTGGCGGGCGGTTCTACCCCGAGGACATCCATTGCAGCCCCGGCAATACGACCTTCATTTAAAAAATCAGCCAAATCGTTTTCCACAACCAGCGGCCCCCGGGAGGTGTTGATTAAATAAGCAGTTTTTTTCATTTGAGCAAGACTATCCTTGTTGATCATTCCTTTTGTCTGGGGCGTGAGCGGACAATGCAAAGATATAATATCGCTGGTACGGATCAGGTTGTCCAGATCCGAATAGGTGATTCCCTCGGGAAGATCAGGGGGAACAGAGCGATTGTGGATCAGGATATTCATCCCGAAAGCCGCTCCCATGCGTGCCACTGCCTTGCCAATACCGCCATAACCGACAATGCCCAGGGTAAGGCCTTCCAATTCCACCAAAGGATAATCCCAATAGCAGAAATCCTTTGATTCCGACCATTTTCCGTCCCTTACCGTCTGACTGTGGTGTCCGACCCTGTTGGTCAGTTCCAGAATCAGGGCAAAAACCAGTTGCGCTGAGGAAGAACCCGAATAGCCGGGAACGTTGGTAACCGTAATTCCCGTTTTTTTTGTAAATTCAAGGTCGACTACATTCACCCCTGTTGCCAACACCCCGATATACTCAACCTTGTTCATTGACCCAATATCTTGCGCCGTCAGCACGGTTTTATTTGTCAACACAATATTGGCATCAGCCGTTCGTTCCTGGATCTCGTCCGGACGTGTCCTGTCGTAAACCTTCAGATCACCAATTTCCGAAAATTTTTCCCAGTTAAGGTCCCCCGGGTTTAAGGTATATCCGTCAAGAACAACTATTTTCATTTTCACCCTCCTTGCTTTAGCGCTTTCATTAAATATGCGGAGTCCCATCTATCACCCTGAAACAATAAACTAAAGACCGGATGTAAATCAACACTGTTGTAGCAACCCGGATTTCCAGCGCGTTTTTTTAAGGAATTTCCATAACGGTCTTGATTTGCATCTTATTGAATGTTATTAAACTTTGGGCGTGCTCCTTGTTTTAATAACAAAGTGAGTCAGACCGTTGAAACCTCATTATTGTTTGTATGTTAAGGATGAAGTACTCATGGCCAGTGAATTCGCCATTTGCGTTTGTAAGATGGAAGATCTTGAAATTTAATTTCGATAAGAAATTACCGGACAGGGCTTTAATCTTAATATAATTAAGTGTTAGATGTCTTAAATTTAAATTTAAACTTCAACAGAGGAATAAACATGAGTGAAAAAATTAGATGGACAAGAACCGATGAGGCACCTTTATTAGCAACTCATTCTTTGCTTCCCATTGTACAATCCTACCTTAAAGGATCCGGGATTGAAGTCGAATTAAGAGATATTTCTCTGGCGGGAAGAGTCGCAGCGAACTGGTCTGACCGCTTGAAAGACGATCAGAAAGTGTCTGATGATCTGGCGTTTTTGGGCGAGCTTGCCAAAACCCCTGACGGAAATATTATCAAACTTCCGAATATCAGTGCTTCTGTTCCTCAATTGAAAGGCGCCATCAAAGAATTACAGGCCGCAGGGTATGACGTTCCGGATTTCCCTGATGAACCCAAAAATGACGAAGAAGCAGCCATTAAAGCTCAATATTCAAAAAATCTTGGATCTGCAGTTAACCCTGTCTTAAGGGAAGGTAACTCCGACCGTAGAGCTGCTGTTGCGGTTAAAGAATTTGCCAAGAAAAATCCACACTCCATGGGTGCCTGGAGTGCTGACTCTAAAACCCACGTTGCATCCATGACCGAAGGTGACTACTACGGAAGTGAGATTTCAACAACTGTTGAAAAACCATGCAGCATTAAAATCGAACTGGCTGGTGCAGACGGATCAACAACTGTTCTTAAAGAAAAACTTGCCCTGAAGGCCGGTGAAATTATTGATGCCTGCGTTATGAGCAAAAAAGCGCTTCGTGCATATCTTGCCAAAGAAATCGAGGATTGCAAAAAGCAGGGTATTCTGCTGTCAGCCCATCTTAAAGCAACCATGATGAAAGTGTCTGACCCGATTTTCTTTGGTCATGTTGTTTATGTTTACTTCCAGGACGTTTTTGACAAACATGCCGGTACGTTCAAAGAAATCGGCGTCAATCCGAACATGGGTCTCGGCGATCTTTACGCCAGACTTGAAACCTTGCCTGCAGCCAAAAAAGCGGAAATTGAAGCAGACATCCAGGCCTGCTATGCAAAAAGACCTCCTCTGGCCATGGTTAATTCCGACAAGGGAATCACCAACCTGCACGTTTCCAGTGACGTGATCATTGATGCGTCCATGCCCGCAATGATCCGTAATTCAGGTAAAATGTGGGGAGCCGATGGAAAGGCTTATGATACCAAAGCCCTGATTCCTGACAGAGCTTATGCCGGTGTTTTCCAGGCTGCTATTGAAGACTGCAAGAAAAACGGCGCATTCAATCCTCCAACCATGGGTACCGTGCAGAACGTTGGTTTGATGGCGCAGAAAGCCGAAGAATACGGCTCACATGACAAAACATTTGAAATGAAGGCCGCCGGAACAGTTAAAGCTATTGATGATTCAGGTAAAGTTCTGCTTCAGATAGCTGTTGAAGAAGGCGATGTTTTCAGAATGTGCCAGGTGAAAGATGCCCCGGTTCAGGACTGGATCAAACTGGCCGTTAACCGTGCCAGACTGACCGGTTTCCCTGTTGTTTTCTGGCTGGATAAAAACAGAGCCCACGATGCCGAACTGATCAAAAAGCTTGATAAATATCTGCCCAACCATGATACATCCGGTCTGGAAATCAAGGTCATGGCACCGGCTGACGCATGCACCTATTCCTGCGGCCGTGTCAGACAAACACTGGATACCATTGGTGCTACCGGTAACGTTTTAAGAGATTACCTGACTGACCTGTTCCCCATTCTCGAACTTGGCACCAGTGCTAAAATGCTTTCCATCGTTCCTTTGATGGCAGGTGGCGGACTTTTTGAAACCGGCGCCGGCGGATCTGCTCCGAAACACATCCAGCAATTCCTGGAAGAAGGCCATTTAAGATGGGATTCTCTGGGTGAATTCCTGGCATTGGCTGAATCCATTGAATACATTGGAAACAAAGGCAACGCCACAGCTAAACTGTATGCGAAAACCCTGGGCGAAGCTAACACCAAGTTCCTGGAAGAAGGAAAGAACCCCTCCCGCAAAGTCAATGAAATTGACAACAGAGGCAGTCATTTCTACCTGGCAATGTACTGGGCAGAGGCTCTTGCTGCACAGGACGAAGATAAAGCTTTGAAAGCAAGATTTGAAAAAGTAGCTAAAGCAATGAAAGAAAACGAGAAGAAAATTGCTGATGAGCTTTTGGCTGCACAGGGAAAACCTGTTGATATCGGTGGTTACTACGTAATTGATTTCGATAAGACAACTGCTGCAATGAGACCCAGCGCAACACTGAACCAAATCGTTGATAACGCTTAAATCTAAGTCCATCAACTAGCGTTCTTAAGCCCAACCACCGAAACCTGTTCCAGTGGTTGGGCTTTTTTTTTTCTCAGAACGTACGGCAGGTCTCCCTGATCATGGGATAGATCTGCTCGATGATTGAAAAAACTTTTTCAGGATCCAGGCCCAGAACTTTCAGGGCAGACAGGCCGGACAGTTTATCCATAATTTTATCACGGTTCAGTTTAAATTCATTGCCGGTTTCCAGGGCAAGATCGCCTTCTTCAAACTCAGGGGTATTGTTTTCATCCTTCTTGGAAAAAAAACTGAACCCCATTTCACTGGCCATGGAATCGGCAAGGCTGACCACAAGCAGTTCCTTTTCCGTATTCTCTTCAAACTGGTCCCAGTGGTGAATTTCGGCGACTTTTATAATCTGTTGTGAAAAGTGCATTTTTTTAAGCAGAACCCCGCCAAAGGTGGTGTGGATTTCGTGAATGGTAAGCTGCAGATTTTCATCGCTGACACAGACATCTGGATTCATGTCCACATAGGCCTTCATCAAAAGCATTTTGCCGATATCATGGACCAGGCCCATCAGGAAAATGGTTTCCAGGTTATCAATCCCTTTTTCTTCAGCCAGGCGCCTTGCCAGGGTGGCAACGGCAAAGGAGTGAACCCATAGTTTGTCCATTTCTGTTTTAAGCGCTTCATTTTTTGAATCAAAAAGGTTTTTTGTTGCAAGGGCCGAACATATACCCAGGGTGTGTTTAAGGCCGAGTCTCACCAGCGCTTCATTAAGGCTGCTTACATTCTCCAGGCCTTTGTAAAGTGAGGAGTTGGCAATGGTGATAAGCTTTCCTGAGATCACCAGATCCTTTTCCACAATTTTTGCCAGATCATCAACAGAGGGGTCTTTATCGGCCAGCAGCTCCTCAACCTCTTTGACAATGCTTGGGAACACCGGCAGTATGATTTTTCCCGAGTAAAACCGTTTGATAATCTCGGCCACACCTGTGCTGTGGGACATGCCTTGTTCGCCGTTTTTTTCCGGGGTGGCAGGCTCAAAGCCCATTTGAGACAGACTTTGGATCAACTGGGCCTGGCTCACCGGTTTTGTAAGGTACCCGTTGCACCCGCGTTTGATGCAGGCATTGATGGTGCCTACGTTCATCCGGGCGGTTATCATTAGAATTTTTATCCGGTCGTTTTTTGGGATTTTGTCCTGAACCTCCTTTTTCCGGATATGTTCAAGAAGTTCCTGGCCGTTCATGACG
The DNA here is from genome assembly GCF_050177295.1 of Desulfobacter sp. Taxonomy (NCBI): domain Bacteria; kingdom Pseudomonadati; phylum Thermodesulfobacteriota; class Desulfobacteria; order Desulfobacterales; family Desulfobacteraceae; genus Desulfobacter; species Desulfobacter sp. The sequence continues at coordinate 6,517 of NZ_JBFXHE010000096.1, read as the reverse complement.
GGCATGGACACATCAAGGGTGATGACATCAAAGGGTTGTTTTTCCGCCTTTGCCTTCTCAAGTTCTGCCAGGGCCTCTTTGGCGCTGTTTACAGCCACGCAGGTGCCCATATTCTCCATTTTTAAGAGCAGAATTCTTCTGGAGATCTCTTCGTCATCCACGATGAGAATTTTCATGTATCACTCCTTATGGTCAGGTTATTTCGGGGCTGTCACCCATGATCTGTGTCCCGGCGCCGTCAATGCCCTGCATTATTACGGCCTGGGAGGTTTTTCCGTCCACCAGTATTCTTACGGGCCTGTCAAACCGGATGTGTTTCAGATACCGGGTGGCAGTGGCAGGTTCCCGGGTGGAGAGAAAACCATAATCAATAAAATCATTGCCCTTGTCCTGTACGGTTATATATGAAATGCCAAGGGAGGTGATATTCTGAAAAAAATGGGTACCCTGGGAAAAATCCGCCTTGATGCTTTCAATGGTGGTTTCCACCATGACCCCCACGTTGGAAATATCACTCCATACCACGGGAATGCCCAGCCACCGGTCCGAAGACCCCCAGCGCCCCGGTCCCATGAGCACATATTTTGTTCCGGTATGGTTGAACATGGCATTGATTTTGTTAATTTCCCCTGCCATCAAAGGCATTTTATCCGCTTCAAAGGTTTGGGGATCCACATACACGATATCCCGGATATCCTTGTATTCTCCGTTGCCAAGGGAAAGGGTGGAATGGCAGAATGCGTTTTTAATGTCCGTTTCCGTAATTTTTACCCCAAGATTCTGCTTGTACTGGCCCATGGGCCGGATCTGCAGCAGGGAGAAGCGCGGCCTTGACCGGACACCTTCAACGGGCAGGTCCAGGGCAAATTCCACTTCAACGGATGTACCCATCCACCGGGCCCCCAGGGCCGTGACTTCGGCCAGGATATCTGCCAGGGGGAAGGTGTTGTATTTCAAAATATTTGCAAAGGTGAGCACAGGAAATCCCTTGTCGGAAAATCGGTCCCGGATACGGTTGTCCTGTATATTAAAGGTGGAGCAAAGCATCCGGACGGCTGGATGATCCTTGGCCTCGGCAATATTCAGCCTGGCCAGGCATGGATCTTCGCCAGTGCCGAAAACTTTTCCATGGGTCGGGAATCCGTCCATTTTCAGGGCGTAAAAATATTTCTGTGAGTTTTCCAGGATATCTTCAATCATGGAAAACTGGGGCAGAAACTGTGGATATTTCGGGCAGAACCGAAGGGTTTTTCCGCCGTCCATGACAATCTTTCCAAGCCCCAGCGCAATGTAGGAAATGCCCTCTTCCGCGTTGAGATGGGCAATGGGATAAAAATTATAGGACTGGGCCACCCCTGAGATAGACGGGTAAAAATAGTTTTTATGCCGGGTACCGGTGATCTGCTGAAGCACTACAGCCATCTTTTCGTCCTGGGTTCTGTGCATGGTGGACCGGGCATAGGCTCTCGGGGCTTTGAGATAGGTTGAGGCATATACCAGCTTTACGGCCGTGATCAGGTGCCCAAGGCGTTTTTCAATGTCTGTACAGGCATTGGGCAGCATATAGGTTTTATAAAGTCCCGCAAAGGGCTGGTAATGGGCGTCCTCAAACAGGGATGAAGATCTGACGGCAACGGGGTAATGCACATTTTGAATATATGCCCTTAAATTCATTTTCAGCGGGCGGGGCAGTTCTGCGTTAAGAAAACGTTCAACCACTTGGGTGTCATCCAAAACCTTGTCCTGTTCCAGAAACTGGGACAGATTGTTCTCTTTCACAAACATTTTGAATCCGTCCGTGGCAATGATAAAGGTCTGGGGAATGGTTATATCAATATCCGGGAACTTTTGGCCCAAAGAAGGGTCTAAGCCCAGCTGATGGGACATGAACGCAAGCCCCCTTGCCTTGCCGCCTAAGGACCCGGTTCCGATTTTCATAAAATCCGTGTCCGAGTCAAATCTTTCCGGGTTAAACTCAATGACAAGCCCCTGGCGCGAGTCTTTACGCCGGGCACGGATGCGCTCTATGAGAAACCGCTTAATTTCTGATGCGTCGGGGAAATCGTCAATGGTATAGGGTTTAAGGCTCAGGGCAAAATCGACTTCGCTGCGGGCAAGCAGCCATCTGGAAAAATCATTGTGCCTGGCATGATGGAGTACGGATGCATCGGGGATATCCGGCAGCAGCTTTTCAACCTCCCTTAAATTGGAAGCCCGGGCGATTTCACTGTTGTCCGGCATGCGGAACACAAAGGCCCCGAACCCCAGATGTGTGACAAAAAAACTTTTGATCTGGTCATGGAGGTTGTTTGAATTTTTATTGATAAACTGGGCAGGTATGGCTGCCGCAATGTCCCGGTTTTTTTCCTCCGTACTCAGGATCAGGATGGGCAGGTCCGGGATTTCCGATTTGATCCGGGTTAAAAGCTTGCGGCCGGCATAGGGATCTTCCTGCCCGTTAATGGCGTAGCGCATATCCGTTAAAACGCTGAGCACATAGGGCCTGTAGCGGTTAAACAGGGCTAGGGCCTGGTCATAGTTGTGGGCCACCAGAATTTTAGGTCGGCCCCGCCTTTTTAAAAGCCTGTGTTCTTCATTAATGGACTCATCCATGACCGACTGGGTCTGGATGACGATGTGTTTGTACAGGACCGGCAGTAAAGAAGAGTAATGGTACGGGGAATCCTCCACCATTATAATAACCCGGACCTTTGCATTTTGTGTATCAAAGGCCACATTTTTTTCATCTTCAAAATTTTTGATAATGGCCAGCAAAAGGTCGGCATTTCCTCCCCAGATATAGGTCCGGTCAACCACGGCTTCCTGGTCTGCATTCACACACTGATTAATATCCCAGGTGTTATGAAACAGCAGGTAAAAGGGGATCTGTGAATATTGCTTCTTCACCTGTCTGCCAAAGGCGTAGACATCCATTCCGGCCACTCCGGGCATGGCAAGGATCAGGTCAAAAGGTTTGAGTTCAAGGTGCGCAAAGGCTTCCGTGACCGAGGACGCAAGGGTCAGCTTCGGGGGTTTGGACAGATTCAGCCCCTTATATTGATTGATAATCCGGTTTGAAAGCCGGCCCTCTTCCTCCATAATAAAGGCATCATAGGGGCTGGATACCAGAAGGATATCAGCCACCTTGTAGGCCATAAGCTCATGATAGATTCTTATGGAAGGTGTATCAGCGCCCCTTTCGTCTGTTTTCATGACTTTTTCCAAGTCATTTAATCCGTGCCCATGCGTTTTTGCTTTTCCAGAATCTGCTTTTTTAAGATCAGTATAACTGGTATTTTACAAGCTTTCCATCCAACCCCCCGATTTCCAGGTTTTTTTTCCAGGAGGGAGCTAAAGGCAGATGTTTGATAAAACCCGGGTCGCCGAAATAGACATAGGCTGTACAGCCTTTGCACTGTTCCTTTAAAAACCGGCCAAGATCGTTGTAAAATAATTTCATGTTCTGGTCCTTGCCCATGCGGATGCCGTAAGGGGGATTGGTGACAATGACCGCACCTTCCACCGGGTTGAGCTGTTTGAAATCGGCCAGGTCCACGTCAATCTGGCCGCCATGGTGGAGCCCCATCAGGTTGGTTCTCGTGGCTTCAACGGAAGGTTCGGCAATATCGCTGCCCCGGATAAGCCCCCTGGGTAATGGCCGGATGGCTTCGTTTGCAACCGCTTTCACCGCTTCCCATTCCCGGGCATCAAAATCGGGCAGGCGCTCAAATCCAAACTGTTCACGAAACACCTGGGCCGGAATCCGGCTGTAATGCATCAGAGCTTCGCAAAGAAGGGTCCCGGAGCCGCACATGGGATCCAGCAACGGTTCTTCTCCGTTCCATCCGCTCAGGGCGATAATGGCTGCGGCCACGGTTTCCTGCATGGGGGCAGAAACCCTGGATTCCCTGTATCCGCGCTTGTGCAAAGGCCCTGAACCGGCGTCAATGGAAATGGCGGCCTGATCTCTATGTACATGAACGTTTATCATGATCCATGGCGCCTCGGTATTTACTGAAGGCCTGCGGTTGGTCCTGTCCCTGAAATAGTCGGCAATGGCGTCCTTGACCCGCAATCCTGCAAAATTGGAATGGGTGATTTGTGACTCAGACACGTTAGCTGTGATGGAAAAGGTTTTTTTGGGCGTTAAAAACTCTTCCCATCGGATTGTTCTGGCACCTTTGTACAACGCATCCTTGTCCTTGCAGTCGAACTCAACCAGGGGCACAAGCACCCGTGACACCAGGCGGGAAAGGTAAACGATTTTATAAAATGTGGATTTATCCGCTTCAAACCAGATGCCCCGGAACACAGGCCGTGCCTTTTCCCCCCCAAGGTTCTGGATCTCTTTTAAAGCCAGATCCTTGACGCTTTCACCCACCTGGGCAAAATAGCGGGATTCCCGCTCGTAAATATATTCAAGCTTGGCCAGTTTCCGGGTTTTGCCTTGCCCCTTCTGGAGAATGGCCTTTTTGGGTATGTTCAACTTGGGTTCCTATGCCTCTTAAATTTTAATTGGGAGTTTTATATCAGATTTTTTTACTATCCGGCAAGATCGATAAATCCTTGGATATAATCGGTTGTGCTGTCCTGGTCCCGGATCCCCACACAGATCTCTTTCCAGATGCCGCCCCGGCCGATGGAAACGGCTTTTAATCCAAACCTTTTTTGACTCTCTTCCACAAGCCAGCGGGGCAAGGCGGTGATCCCCCGGCCCGAAGCCACCATCTGGAGCATGATATCTGTGGTTTCAATGGTTTTATGCTGTTGGGGACGACATTGGGCCGGAATGAGACACCGGGTGAAAATATCCAGGCGCTCCAAGGGGACGGGGTAAGTGATCAGCACCTGGTCCAGCAGATCTTCCGGGAGGATGTGATCGCGCTGGGCCAGGGAATGGTTCTGGGGAACCGCTAACACATGTTCATACTCAAAGACCGGCGTAAAGGACAGGTTTTTTGTTTTTACAGGATCCGGGGTGATAAGCAGGTCGATCTCAAAATCCTGTAACGCCTGTATTCCGTCAAATTGAAATTCCTGTTTGACATCAACTTCCACATCCTTGTACTGCGCAAGATATTCGGCAACAATAGTTGAAAACCAACGGTGGCATGGATGGCACTCCATTCCGATACAGAGCATTCCCCTTTTGCCCCGTGCATATTGCCCAAGCATCTCCTCGGCCAGGGCAAACTGGGGCAGTATTTTACGGGAGACCTCCAGTAAATATTGGCCTGCCCGGGTCAGGCGCAGCCCCCGGCCGTCTTTTTGCCAGAGCCGGGTGCCGATACCGGATTCGAGTTTTTTCATGGTGTGGGTCAGGGCCGGCTGGGTCAGGCAAAGAGCTTGGGCTGCCGCTGTCAAGGTTCCCTTTCGGTCAATTTCGTTTAATATGGACAGATGAATCCGGTCAATCATAACTCTCTCACGGGTAAAGGTCGCGTAAAAAAACAACCATAAATATATATAATTGTTTTATGACCTTTGATTATTTTTATTTATTTATAATGAACTACCTGATTAACGTGGCAGGGTCAATAAAAAAACGCCTGCCTGAAAAGCAGGATTTGAATTGATAAGCGTTTCCTAAAATATAGATTGACAAGCGTTTCCTATTTTATTAAATTTTTTATTTCCTTTTTCATGGTAGGGTGCAAATCAGGACTGTGGAAAGAATTTTTACCGATTTTGGAATTGAAGAATCTTTTGGCAATGCTGCAAACAGATTCAAGGAGCATTATCATTCAAAACAAGGACATATAAAATGGATGTTATAGGAAAACAAATCAAGCGTCTCTTGATTGCCAACCGTGGTGAAATAGCCATCCGTGTAACACGTGCTGCTCATGAGCTTGGAATAAACACTATTGCTATATACTCCCAGGAGGACCGATTTGCACTTCATCGGTTTAAAACCGGTGAAAGTTATTTAATCGGAGAAGGAAAAGGCCCCATTGAAGCCTATCTGGATATTGAAGGGATTGTCCAGCTTGCAAAGGAAAACAATGTCGATGCGATTCACCCCGGATACGGATTTCTCGCGGAAAAGCCTGAATTTGCTGAGGCTTGTGCCCAGGCAGGTATTATATTTGTCGGACCCTCACCGGATGTTATGCGAAAGCTGGGGAATAAGGTTTCCGCCCGGAAGGTAGCAGTAGAAGCGGGAGCGCCTGTTGTTCCGGCAAGTGGTCCATTACCTTATGATGATAAAAAAGTCATTGAGATTGCCGAAGAGATTGGCTATCCGGTTATGTTGAAAGCCAGCTGGGGCGGTGGCGGCAGAGGAATGCGCGCGGTGGAAAGCACGGATGAGCTTTTGACTCAGGTTGATGCCGCTCGCAAGGAATCCAGTGCTGCTTTCGGAAGCGATGAAGTTTATATTGAAAAACTTGTCAAAAAAGCCAGGCACCTTGAGGTTCAAATTCTGGGGGATTCCCAGGGAAATATCATTCATCTGTTCGAACGGGACTGTTCTGTTCAAAGAAGAAATCAAAAGGTTGTTGAAAGGGCGCCATCC
>NZ_JBFXHE010000095.1:0-12366 GCF_050177295.1 Desulfobacter sp. | reverse complement strand
AGTTCATATTTCCACTGTATATGGTGAAATCATTTTCCTTAAAATCACTGTAAACTTTGTAAAAAAATTAGACTTCAAACATGATACTGTTTCCCCGAACGGGACTTTGGATGCAAACAGTGCACTTTTTTCTTTGGGTATTGCCGCAAGCTACAGAAACCTGGCTAAACATGGAAAACCCTGGCAATCCGGAAGGGACTGGTGGCCCACCCCGATCACCAAGGTTTTTTTCTTGGCAGTCGTGCCTGAAAGTTGATAAGTCAGGTCAACATCATGGATGTTGCAACAAAAATCAAGCTCTAAGTTTTATCCTACATACCTGAGCCGATCTGATGGTCACGCAGCCCACATCTCCGCCGTCTCCCTGGCAAAGCTTGCAAATGAACGGGGCGCATGGCCGATCAAATCTGTTAAGCGCCCAAGATCTGACGCTGTGGCGTTCATCCCGCGTTTCTGGAAAAAGGTGTACATCAGCCTGAAGTCAAATACCATCCATGCCGGAAGGTATTTTAGAGTCTGCTGTTCCCATATATCAAGATTGTTGCCGGCATAGACAATGGGTTTGCCCAACACCCGGCACCATTCGTCAGCTGTGCTCCGGCCTGTACACACATCCGGTCCGGCAACCGTGTACGTCTGCCCTTCATGCCCACTGGTGGTCAAAGCAACGGCCGCCGCATCTGCGATATCACGCACATCCACCCGGGAAATACCGATATCACCGATGGGCTGGGGGTAGACGCCGGATAACGTCATGGAATCCCTATATAGATAATCGTTCTGGAAAAAATTATTCGGCCTGAGAATCGTGTAGGGAATACCGGAAGACTTGACAGCCTGTTCAATGCTCAATTTGGACCCAAGATGGGGAATATGAACCGCCTGCTCCAGGTCCTGCACGGACAGATACACGATCCGCTTTACACCGGATTGAATCATTCCGTTTACCGCCATGAGACCTTCATGGGTTTCCGTTGTGCTGACCACATTGAGAAGAAAGACGCTGTCCATTCCATTAAAAACAGAACGTACTGTAAAAGGATCAAGCAGATTGCCCGTGAGACCCTGGACTCCTTTGGGCAATTTTTCAGCCTTATCTTCACTTCGGGTCAAAACCCATACTTTTGCTTCCCGCCGGACAAGTGCCTCTACAACGTGGGAACCAACCATGCCCGTACCGCCAATAACTAAAACTTTCATATTGAACCTCCTTTTTCAGGTGTTTTGACAATCTGAGCTTTTTTCGGCCATTCATGTTTTATTGCGATTAGCCTTCTAAGTTGATTGCCAGAAATGTGCCAAAAAATATGGCGAAAAAAAATCTTTAATTACGTGTCGTTGCAAACCAAGTGTTTTGTTTTCACCGTATTTGGAATTTCTTTTCACTAAATACGGTGAAAAACTTTATCTGTTCTTTTGATTTTGACCAGGGATCAGCCTGAATCCTGCCGCCATGATGATCAGTAGGATGCCCACCCATAAAAAACTGCTGCCGGCTCCCACTTTTTTTACCAAGGGCTCAAGCACCATGGGCGATACGAACTGGCCTAGCAGAAAGAATGTAGTCAGACCACCGATGAATTTACCCCTGACGGATTCCGGTACAATGGAAACAAGCCACACGTTGACGTTGGGCATCAGAAGCCCGAATCCGCACCCGTCAATAACAAGTGCCAGATGGATCATCCAGTATCCGGTTGAAAGTGCCAGGGTGATGCAGCCGGCCCCCATTAATAACCAGACGAGAATGAAGATCTGAACATGAGAAAGCTTTAGCTTCACTTTTTTGAACTGCATGGATGAGATGGCATTGGTCATGGACAGAACCCCGATGGCAATGCCGATCTGGGTGCTGCTGAAGTGCCAGGCGGTTTTCATATAAAAGGGAAACTGCACCGGGACCATGTAGTAGACCAGCATTCCGAAAAATGCCAGAAAATAGATGCCGAACACCTTTTGCATTGAAACACTCTTTTTTGCGGAATCGAAATCAGGTTTTACAGCAGCGTTCTTTTCCCTGAACGGCTCATACAGAAAGGTGATGACACCCGGCAACACCGCAAAGGCAAACAGGTAGATCAGAAAAGGGTACCGCCATCCTGAATCGGTCAGGATACCTGCAGTAGAGACAAAGATCATGCCACCGAATCCGGTGAATGCCGATTGAAGTCCCATCACCTGATTGAGTTTGGTTCCGGTGAAATAATCCCCGATCAGGGTGGTGAACCCGCTCATAATCCCAGCCACGGCCACACCTAAAAGAGCACGGCCTGCAATGATCCAGTACAAAGAATCCAAGAAAAATCCGGAACTTCCGGCAATCCCGTAAAGGGCAACCGTGATGATAAGCACAGGCTTTCTACCGTACCGGTCCATGAGAATGCCCATGAAAGGCGCACTGATCGCAATAAACAGGGCATGCACGGACAGCAGCATTTTGACAAGAAGCGCGGCATAGGGCGTTGCCTGAAAATGGGTTGCCATCTGGGGCAGTGCCGGTGCAATAGTGGCCCCGGCTATGACCGTCATGGTGCTGCCTAAAAGAATGGTTGCTTCCAGTAAGAATGAATTCGTTTTTCTTCTTGTTAAATGCATTTGTACTTTCCTAAAAGTTACTGTTACATGACGTTTTTTTAAAAAAGCCAGGAGATAGTACCGATGAATATGTCAATGCCGTCATTGGGCTCTTTTAATGATGCATTGGAATAGTGCATATATCTAAAGTTCAGATCAAAATTGTTAAACCTGAATCCGCCACCCAGGCGATCCTCTAACAGCAGATTGGAAGAAAGGTTTCTCCCGTCAATATAATAGTCGTTTATACACGCTACACCGAGCCCCCCTTCTATAGTAGGGAATACAGCCCTTGATGCCGGTATTAAATAGATATTGGAACACCGGAGAGAAAGCACCGCCATCTATCTGATCGTCTCCCCCTTCCCAGCGGTTATATGAAAGTTCAAAATACCCGTTAATGTATCCAAGGCGACTTTTGAGCCATTCAACATTCCATGTTTTAATCAGCCCCATCTTGTATATTTCAATATTTTCCTCAGCCTGACCGTATCCCAGGGAAACTCCAAACCCTGAATCCTGGGCCATGGCCGGTCCACATACGAGCAAAAGAAAGCTGACTATTATTATGTTTTTTTTCATTTTTCTTGTTCTTGGAATTAAAAGAGTTGCCCAGACTTTTTAAGTGTTCAAGCCTTAAAAAGCCTGGGACACTTCTGTTAAGCCGGTTATTTGTCCGGGTGTATGATCACAAGCCGGGTTGGTGTTTCCCTGGCGTCTATGACGTGTTCGACACCGGCCGGCAGATGGATGAAGCTTGATGCACCATAGCGTTCCGGCGCCTGTTTATCGCTTCGTGTCAAAATAATTTCCCCCTGGGCCACAAATATGAACTCTTCAAAAGTATGGGCCTCCCTGGGTGAAATATCTTCTGCTGTGCCAAAAACAACTTCAACTTCAAACTCATCATACAGTCCTTTGTACAAACGGGTGATTTCAGGCATTTTTTCCTCCATGTTGTAGTTTTATATATTACTTTCAGGTTTCATTGTGGGCTGAGCCTGGGTGTCAATGGTCGGCTGGGCGGACATCCCCACCCTTAATTGCCCCATGGCTGACTGGCCGGGGTCAATGCTGATGCGCACCGGCAGCCGCTGAACCACTTTGGTAAAATTTCCCGTCGCGTTCTGGGGCGCAACAGGTGCAAAAGCAGCCCCGCTTGCCGGCGGCAGGCTTGAAACCCTGCCGGACAAAACCGTGCCGGGCAGGGCATCCACAAGGACCGATACCGGCTGTCCGGGGCGGACCCGGGCAAGCTGGGTTTCCCGGTAGTTAGCTTCGATATACACCTTATCCAGGGGAACGATGGCCAATAAGGGAGCACCAACGGTGACAAAGGCCCCCTTACGCACGGAACGGCGGGCCACAGTGCCTTCAATGGGGGCAAAAATTTTTGTATAGGATAACTTGAGCTCTGCTGCGGCCTGGGCAGCCTTTGCCCTGTCCAGAACGCTTTGAGCCTTTTTAAGGTCTGCGTTCAGTATGGAGGTCTGCAGTCTGGCAGCTTCCACTCCGGCCTTATCCCGATCAAGGGCGGCCAGGTGCACCTGCAGCTGGGTGTCTGCATTCTGTGCGGCCTGGCGGGTACCGGAACCGTCGGCAGACAGGTTGCGGTACCGTTGGACATTGGCCCTGGCCAGGTCGATGGAGGTTTTGTCCGCCTTAACGGCTGCCCTGGCCTGTAAAATAATCGCTGTCTGGCGTAAAATGGCGGCGTTCAGGCTCTCCACGGCAGCAGCGGCCGCCGCAGTATCTGCACGGGCACTGTCCAAGGCTACGCGAAAGTCCCGGTCATCGATTTGGGCCAGCAGCTGTCCCACCTTCACCTTTTGGTTGTCATCGACCAGAACTTCGGCAACTTCACCGTTTACCCGGGGAGCGACCAGGGTAAAGTCCGCCCGGACATAGGCATCATCGGTGTACTGCTTTTCGGCATCCGACTGGTGACGGTTGAAAAGGTAAATGCCCGAGCCGATAACGGCCAGGATAATGAGGCCGAGGATGAGCTTCACTGTTTTTGGAAAAGACATATTTTTGTTTATCCTTTATTTGAAGTATTAATGGGTGCCGGAAGGTTCCGGTCCGGAGCCGGTATATAGTCCAGATACAGGACAAAGGGGATCAGCAGCAAAGCCAGTACCGCCAGCATCAGATAGGTATCTGCGTTGGCCAGCACAAAGGCCTGGTAGCGGGTGCTTGCCGTCAATGCAGCAAGCTTGTCCACCGGCAGCGGAATGCTGCCGGCCATCTGCCCCACACGGTCAACCAGCATTTCGGAATGAAAATGCTCGCGAAGAACAAATGCCCGTTCCACCACCGTGCTGCCGAAGATAACGCCAAAGGCCCTCAGGGTATTGATGGTGCCCGAAACAAATGGGCCTTCCAGGGGTTTTACAACGCTGGTGGTCAAAAACAGCAGGGAAACAACGGCCATGGCCTGACCCACGGACTGCAGCAGCTGGGGAAGCATGAGCTGGTCGACGATCCAGCTGAAGGTGATCCGGGTACACAGCAGGCAGGCAACGGCTATCAGTCCGATTCCTGCGGCCATGACAATCCGTGCGTCCGCCCATTTCTGGTAAAGCAGCAGGGCCACGGCCAAGGAGAGAACCGGCTGGGGCAGGCCCACCAGAAGCCCGATGGGTGCGTTCTGCAGACTCCGAAATCCCCAAATACCTGTGAGATGCATGGCCGGCAGCATGGAACCGGACGACATGACCATCAGCAGAAAAACAAATACAGAGAATCCCACGCCCAGGTTCCGTTTTTCCAAAAGAAGCTGGGGCCTTATAAAGGGAAGCGGATGGTACCATTGGCAGATCAGGAAGGCCAGGGTCATGGAAATACCGCCGCCCATAAGCCAGCAAATCAGATCCGAGTGCCACCAGTCCAGTCGTTCTCCCTGCTCAAGCCCCACGGCAATCATTGCCAGCCCGATTGCCCCGAATACCATGCCTGCCCAGTCGGTCTGGCGCAGCCGCCCGGGCTGTGGCTGTGTTTTGGGAATTCCCCAGAAAACCAGGGCCATGGACAGGAGCCCCATGGGCAGGTTCTGCCAATAGACCAGCCGCCAGTCGCAGATGATATCCAGCCATTTGCCGGCCATCCAGAATCCCAGGTTCGGGGAAAAGGTGGCTGTCAGGGCATACAGTGACATGCCGTACAACCGGATGGGCAGGGGAAAATAACGCAGGGCCGAAAGCATAAGAATGGGGATGAGCATTCCGCCGGACACCCCTTGAAGGCTGCGCAGCACCAGCAGGGCGGGAAAGTTTGTGATCCAGGGGATAACAAGGGAGATCAGGATAAAGAGCCCGGTCATCAGCATGTGGAAACGGCGTAGGGAGAGGACTGTGGACAGCCAGATCGAAAAGGGCATTGCGATCAGCTCACCGGTCACGTATACCGTATTCAGCCAGGACCCCTCGTCATGCCCCAGGCCCAGCACGCCCCGGATATCGGTCAGGGCCAGTCCGCCGACACGGTCGGCAAGGCCGGCCATCATGGCCGAGATCACGATGCCTACAAAACCTATGAGTAGACGGAATGTAAATGGTACCGGAACCGGAGCTCCGGGCGGTGGGGATGCGTTTGCTCCCGGTGATTTGCTGGTCATGACTGTTTGCCCCCTGTGTTAATCGCTGATTCATGGGTTTTGACAGCCCATCCGCCGCCCAGGGCCTTGTACAGGTTAACCATGTTGATGGAGATGCGGCTTGTGTTGTCCGCAAGTTCCATCTGCCCGGCCAGCAGCAGCCTCTGGGAGGTCAGCACCGACAGGTAGTCGGCAGCACCCTGTTCATAACGCCGAAGACAGACGTTGTAGGCACGGCGGTACTCTTCAACCGCCCGGGTCAGTGCCTGGGTACGTTCCTGCACTTTTGCATACGCACTCAAAGCATCATCCACTTCGTGCCAGGCCCGCAGCACGGTGAGATGAAAATTGATGGCCGCCTCCTTTTGCCTGGCCTGGGTCAGGGCAAGCCGGCTTTTCAACCGTCCGCCCTGGAAAATGGGCAGATAGAGCTTCGGCCCCATGGTAAAGGTACGGGACGCCCAGTCACCCACCACATCAAAATCCAGGGATTCCAGGCCGAATCCCCCCACCAGGTTGATGCGTGGATAAAAATCAGCCTTTGCTGCACCAATGGAGGCCACAGCTTCATGCAGCCGTGCCTCGGCCTGGAGAATGTCGGGACGGCGCCGGGCCAATTCCGAGGGAAGCCCCATGGGAACCTGTTCAGGTACAGGCGGAATACGTTCCATGGGCAGCAGTATAGCATTCAATGCTTTGGGGGCTTCTCCCAGCAGGAGAGCAAGCCCGTTCATCAATGCATCCCGCTGCTCTTCAAGGCGGGGGATAAGTGCCGCCACCGACGACAGCTGGGCACTGGACGCGGCAGATTCAAACTGGGTGGCAACCCCGTTTTTCACCCGGCTCTCTGCAAGCTTCAAAGCATGCGCGGCAATGTCCAAATTTTCCCGGGTGATATCCAGCTGGGTCTGGGCAAGGCGAAGTTGGATATATACCCTTGCCACCTCGGCAGCCACTGCCACCTTGACCCACTCTTTTTGAAAAAAATCGGCCTGCATAGCAGCACCGGCAGCCTCCCGGGCACGCCGGGTATGGCCCCACAGATCAATTTCCCAGGCGGCATCAAAGCCTGCTGTATAATAGTTGTAGGGTGCATCATCCACGCCGAGCAGGCCGTACAGACCGTTGGCGCTCACGGCTTCCCGGGCATAAGCACCGCCCACACCGACCATGGGCAGCCCTGCCGCCCCCACAATACCAATCTGGGCACGGCTTTGTTCAACGCGCGCTGCAGCCATCCGGTAATCCAGATTTCCCTTTTGGGCACGAATCTGCAGTTCATTTAAAATATTATCGTTGAACAGCCGCCACCATAGGATTTCAAGTTCCTGGGGGACCACGCAGCTTTTGTGGCTGCCGGCTTCTGTGCTTTCCAAAAGACCTGCCGGGGGAACTACCTGGGGCGGTTTAAAATCAGGCCCCACTGCAGCACAGCCGTTCAACAGAACAAGCCCCGCAAGTAAAGGGAGAATACGGTTAACATTCATAGGAACTCCTTTTTAAAACTGAGCCCCCAGGAGCCGGCATGCTTCACACCCTTGTTTTATGAACGTTTCAGCCTTGTGTGGGAGGGCATCCACGCCCTCTATGACCACAGACTCAAATGATTCAACACCCATGAAATTCATCACGGATTTCAGGTAGGGCACGGAGTGGTCTTCTTCCCTGCCGTAATGAAAGCCGCCGCTGGAATGAATATCCAGACATTTTTTACCGGTACCCCTCAAAAGTCCCACAGGGCCTTTTTCCGTATACACAAATGTTTTGCCGACTACGCAGATCGAGTCGATGTAGATTTTCATTTCCGCCGGAAAGTTTAAATTCCACATGGGGGTAACAAATACATACTTGTCGGCAGCAGCAAACTGATCTGCTGTCCTGTTGATGTTCATAATTTTTTTTTGTTCATCCCGGGAAAGAGCGGCAAAGTCATTTCCCTGCTGCAGTTTCTGCCATCCACCCAGAACATCCGTATCAATTCTCTGGATGGGGTCTCTGTAGAGATCAATCACGTCAACCCGGTCATTGGGGTTGTGTTCCTGGTAAGTATCAAGGAATACCTTTGCAGCGGTCAGGCTGCGTGAGGCTTCAACGGGTTTCAGGTTGCATGTGATGTATAGTAAGTTGGCCATGACGTCCTCCTGTTAAAATCGTGCCCGTTTCGAAAACTGCCGTTTCCGGCCAGGCACAAGTTATGTTTCTGTTTTCCGCAACATTGCCAGAAATGTGCCAGGTGGTTTTCTATTTAATTCATGCACGTTATGAGAGTAGTCCAACCATAAAATTGCGAGATAACGCATTATTCATTGCGATATTTTACAAACAATTGTATATTTTGTGAAATATCGCAAAAAGGCATTTTATAATGGTTGATTCAGAAAAATTTTTCCGGGAAATAACCCTTCGCATATGCTCCAGTCTGGATATCAAGATGGCGCTTATCCGGTGCCACGACTATTTACGGCAGCATTTTCATATAGAAGAACTGTTCCTGGATATTCACGATCCCCAGTTAAGCGCTATAAGAAGAATTGCCCATGTTGCGGCTTCCGGACAGATGGCAGATGAGATAGTCCCCCTCCCCAAAGCAATCTGGGAGCGTGTAAAAAAAATGTCCGAACCGGTTATTATGGCGCCATTAACCCTGCATCCCCTCGCCCGGGAAATAGCGCCCCTGGTAAAACGGGAACAGAAAACCGACCTTGTGGCCCCTTTAAGCATTGCAGGTAAAAAAATCGGTGTGCTGATCCTTCGGGCGGAACAGTTTGAAAAAAGACATGTGGAACTGATTAAAACAGTGACCGAACCCTTTGCCCTGTCCTTGTCCAACGCCCTTGCCCATGAAGAGCTTCTCCATCTGCGCGACACCCTGCTCGACGACAAATCCTTTTTTCAAAGGCAGCTTTCCCAAGGGCTGGAAGAGGAGGTCATCGGCAGGGACAGCGGGTTGCGCAATGTCATGGCCATGGTTCGCCAGGTCGCCTCGTTGAACAGCACAGTGCTTTTGCTCGGGGAAACAGGCGTGGGAAAGGAGGTGATTGCCAATGCCATCCACAGCGCATCCCCCCGGAAAGACGCTCCCTTTGTCAAGGTCAACTGCGGAGCGATTCCGGAGGCGTTAATCGACAGTGAACTGTTCGGTCATGAAAAAGGGGCCTTTACCGGTGCCAACTCAAGCAAGCGGGGCCGGTTTGAGCGAGCCGACTCCGGAACTATTTTCTTGGACGAGATCGGGGAACTGCCGCCGGCAGCCCAGGTCCGCTTGCTTCGCGTTCTCCAGAACAAGGAGCTGGAACGGGTGGGCGGTTCCAGGAGCATTGCCCTGGATATCCGGGTGATCGCCGCCACCCACAGAAATCTTGAACATATGATTGAACAAAACCTGTTCAGGGAAGATTTATGGTTCCGGGTGAATATGTTCCCTATATTCATCCCTCCGTTGCGGCAGCGGCGGGAAGACATCCCTGCCTTGACGCGCTGGTTCGTGCGTCTGAAAAGCAGGGAATTCGGGCTTGCAAAACCGCCGGCCATTGCCCCGGGGGCCTTGGATAGACTAACAAAATATAACTGGCCTGGCAATGTCCGGGAACTTCAGAATGTGGTTGAACGCGAGATCATCCTGTTTGATGGAGAAAGACTGGAATTCAGGTCGTTATTGCCGAGGATGGAGAATATGAAATCCCAAGCGAATCACAACAAACCGGGACTTCCCGACCCCGTTCTTCTTGATGAAGCCATGGCGCTTCACATCGGAAAAGTTCTGGCTTTCACAGGGGGCAAAATTCACGGTTCAGGGGGAGCGGCTCAGTTTTTAGGCATAAATCCCAGTACGCTTAGAAGCAGAATGCATAAACTTGGTATACAAAAATTTCCAATATGAGATAAAAAATGGCTTTCCAGATGACAATAGACGATATGGCCTATGTCCTGCAGGCGACAACACAGATATGCAGCAGCCTTGATATACAGGTTATACTGACCCGGTGCCTGGATTTTTTTAAAACCAGGATGCCTTTGGACAGAATAGCCATGAATATCTATGACCCGGGAACCCGGAGCATATTGAATATTGCAGCCGCTGAACAAAAAGACTTTATCATTTCCCAGGACCGGGTAGTCCTCCCTCCGGAGGCCGGTGATATGATCGAAAAGGACACCGGCAAAAGTGTTTATGTTTTCAATCGCCCGGAGGAAAATTTTTTGGCAAGGTTCATGTGGAAGGCCATGGGTGGTGTAAAGATGTCCGCCATGATCCTAAGACTCACAATAGAGGAAGAAAAATTAGGGGTTGTGGCGTTCCAGGCCAGGGGAAATAACCAGTATACAAAAGAACACGCAAGATTGATTCAACTGATCCATGACCCCTTTGCCATGGCAATGTCCAATACGCTGAAGCACCAGGAGATTCTCCGGCTCAAGGACCTGCTTATGGATGACAACCAGTACCTGAACCGTCAGTTGCACCACATTGCAGGAGACCAGATTGTGGGCAGTGAATATGGGTTAAAGGATGTTATGGAGA
Source organism: Desulfobacter sp. (assembly GCF_050177295.1). Taxonomy (NCBI): domain Bacteria; kingdom Pseudomonadati; phylum Thermodesulfobacteriota; class Desulfobacteria; order Desulfobacterales; family Desulfobacteraceae; genus Desulfobacter; species Desulfobacter sp. Next base: position 1,675 of record NZ_JBFXHE010000095.1, on the reverse strand, counting down.
TGGTAAAACAAATCGCCCCGCAAAAAAGTCAAGTACTGCTTTTAGGCGAGACCGGGACAGGTAAGGAGGTGATCGCCAATGCCATACATTTCTGGTCTCCCAGGGCAGCCAATCCCTTTATCAAAGTAAATTGCGGAGCCATACCGGAAAACCTCATTGACAGTGATTTGTTCGGCCATGAAAAAGGGGCCTTTACCGGCGCACTGACCCAAAAAAGAGGGCGGTTTGAACGGGCGAATTCCGGTACTCTATTTTTAGATGAGATCGGCGAGCTTCCCCTGGAGGTCCAGGCACGATTGCTTCGGGTGCTTGAACACAAAGAGATTGAGCGAGTGGGAGGAACCTGCCCCATCCCCGTGGATATCCGGGTGATCGCCGCCACCCACAGGGATTTGCCGGAGCTTGTCAGAACGGGAAGATTCAGAGAGGACTTATGGTACCGGCTCAATGTCTTTCCCATCTCAATCCCTCCTCTACGGGAACGCAGAACCGATATACCGGCGCTTGCACTCTATTTTATTGAAAAAAAGAAAAGAGAGATGAACTTTCCAGGAGAGCCTATTCTTGCCCCGGGTGCCATAGAAAAATTGAAACGCCACAACTGGCCCGGAAATGTCAGAGAGCTGCAAAACCTTGTGGAGAGAACCCTTATCAAAAACATGGGGTGCTTACCAGTAAACCCCTTGAACTTTGAAGACCTTAAACCGGATGTTCCCGATTCCCTTCCCCACCAGGATGCCGAAACTATAACAGGCCCGCTTCTGCTGGATCAGGTCCTGGCAGACCATATTCAAAAAGTACTCAAAATGACCAACGGAAAGATTCAAGGAAAACACAGCGCTTCAGAACTTTTAGGCCTGCACCCCAACACCCTGAGAAACAAAATGGACAAGCTTGAAATTCCATATGGTCGCAAAGTTGAACTAAATTGCGAAGGCTTATTAAGACGACGCCCCCAGAAAAAAATATAACCAGTTATCAATAATATTAAAATCGAATAATTCCGGCCAGATAACGACTAAATCTGGCCAAAAATTTTTGATAAAATTAGGTTCTGTTGACATTTTAACGTAACCATATCAAAGCGGCAGCAAAGCGAACAAAATACATATAATTTTTTGCCCATTTTTCAAACCGTGAGAAAATCCGACGGAATTGTTTCAGCTTGCCAATAAAGCACTCGATAAGATTCCGTTCTTTATAGCGTTCCCCCCGGCCTGCCGTGACCAAACCTAAAAGTAACGGTAGCCACCAGCGACGATTTCATGTTAAGAAAAGCCCACGGTGGTGCGAAGTAGGCCGATTCATCAATGGTGTCTTCTGTTATCATACAGGAACCCGTTTGATAGCGTGGCCCCGAATGTCGTGATCCGATCATTGGTGAGGGCTGTATATCCCAAATTGAATACAGACCCATCCCGTTTAGTGCCTTACTCCTCAGTTTCTGTCAAAAAAAACAAGAAAATCATACGGCCATTTTTAACAAATTCTCAATGGATGAGGCTAATATTACGTTCAAAACTTTGATTAGCCGTGTGCCTTTTAGCGTTTGCTGAGATTCAAATAGTGTAACGCTTTTCACTGAGTGTTGATTGAAACACCCGGGTGATTTTCTATTTGATTTCAATAAATTATAGAAATTTAGCCATGATGACTAATTATCAAAATAATGTAA
>NZ_JBFXHE010000094.1:0-12435 GCF_050177295.1 Desulfobacter sp. | reverse complement strand
GTTTGGTCCATGAAATATCAGAGATGTGAACCAGGCCGTCAATGTCATCATCAATGCCGATAAAAAGACCGAATTCGGTAATGTTTTTGATTTTTCCTTCAATGATGGTGCCCACGGGATATTTCTGGGAAATGACTTCCCAGGGATTCTCAACGGTCTGTTTGATACCCAGAGAAATCCTGCGATTTTCAGGTTTAAGGTCGAGAACAACAGCCTCAACCTGTTCGCCCACGGCAACCATCTGGGACGGATGACGAATTTTGCGGGTCCAGGACATTTCAGAGACATGGATAAGGCCTTCAACTCCCTCTTCGAGTTCAATGAATGCCCCGTAATCCGTCAGGCTGACCACCCGGCCTTTGATTTTGGAATCAATGGGGTATTTATCAGCAGCCGTTGTCCAGGGATCCGGCGTCAGCTGTTTCATGCCCAGAGAGACTCGTTCTTTCTCAAAATCAAAGGAGAGAATTTTCACCTTGATCTGATCGCCGACGGAAAACAGTTCAGAGGGATGTTTAACCCGTCCCCAGGAAATATCAGTAATGTGAAGAAGTCCGTCAACACCGCCGAGATCAACAAATACACCGTATTCGGTAATATTTTTGACAATGCCGTCCATGACCTTGTCATTTTCAATGGCAGACAGGGTGGCACTGCGCATTTTCTCCCTTTCTGTTTCAAGCAGTACCCGGCGTGACAGGACAATATTGTTTCTTTTCTTGTTGTACTTAAGGATCTTAAAGGTATAAGTCTTGCCGACCATTTCATCCATGTTGCGGATGGGCCGCAGATCAGCCTGGGATCCTGGCAAAAAGGCCAGCAACCCGATATCAACGGAAAAGCCGCCTTTAACCCGACTGGTGATGACACCCTCAATGGTGCCGTCTTCGTCGTAGATATCCTTGATGGCATCCCACACTTTAACCTTTTTGGCTTTGTCACGGGACAGAAGAACAGTCTCTTCCTCTTCATCCCATACTTCAATCATCACCTCAAACTCGTCGCCGACTTTGACGTTGACATTGCCGTCTTCACCAATGAATTCATGAATTGAGATTTGTCCTTCAGATTTATATCCCACATCCACAAGGACTGTTTCCCTGCCGACGGAGATCACCGTTCCGGTGACAACCTGTCCCTCTTCAAATTTACTGAGGCTGGACTCGTAGATGTCCAGCAGTTCTTCCATGGTCTCTTCTCCGGTGAGTTCGATTTCAGACTCTTTTACCTCATTTTGGGTCTCTAATTCTTGATTCATGTTTTGGTTTTCTTCAGCAATGTTATTCATTAATATTTATCCCCCCTAATCGATGATGTTACCCGTCTTTGAATCATAAGGAAAAGATGGCAAAGGCGAATACAATTGGTTCTTATATCAACGAAAAAAAGAAAAATCAAGGAATTGCAAAATTTTTTAAGCGGTTTTGATGATGTGTTTCATTTTTTCCACCACCTGGAAAACATCTAATTCGGTGGCATCGATAAGAACAGCATCCGGGGCCTGTTTTAATGGAGATACAGCCCGTTGGGCATCATCTGCATCCCGCTTGACCATATCTTCGAGAATTTTTTCAAATAAAATTCCGGAGGCGTTTGATTCCTCAAATCGTCTTCGGGCACGCACGTTAACATCAGCGGTCAGGAAAAACTTATATGACGCATTGGGAAAAACAGCCGTGCCCATGTCCCGGCCTTCGAACACAGCATCCCTTTCCCTGGCAATGGATTTTTGAATACCCATCAATGCTGTTCGTACCTGGGGCTTTGCAGAGGTAGCCGAGGCCAGCATACTGATTTCATTGGTACGGATATATGCGCTGATATCCCGGCCCGATGATGTCAGCACAGGTCCCCGGTCATCCATGACAAAATCAAGATCAAGGCAGGCAAGAAACTGGTCAAGCAGGGCACTGTCTTCCCAGTTGATCTGTTGGCGCTTGATTTCAAACGCAACAGCTCTGTATAAAGCGCCGGTGTCCACATAAACACAGCCAAGTTCCCTTGCAAGGGTCTTTGAAACCGTTGTTTTACCGGCACCGGCCGGCCCGTCAATGGTAATGATACGCCTGTCCATTATTTTATTCCCCTGCAACACGGATGAGCGCATCCGCGCATTTTTGGTTTTCCTGGTCCGTGCCGGCATTGATGCGAACAAAGGTGTCATATCCATAGGATGCCAGGGAACGCACCACCACGCCTTTTCGAAGCAGTTTCTCACACAGCTCCCGGGAACTGGTCTTGACATCCATCATAAAAAAATTGGCCTGGGTGGGCAGCACCTCAAACCCCGCATCTGTAAATTTTTGGGTTAAAAAATCAATACCCTGATGGGTACCAGTAATGGTTTTGTACAGAAAATCCGTATCTTCCAGGGCAGCCTGGGCCGCAACCTGAGCAAGGGCGTTCACATTAAAGGGCTGACGGATCCGGTTTAAGATTTCAGCCACAGCTTTATCCATAACCCCGTATCCAATGCGGAAACCGGCAAGGCCGTATGCTTTGGAAAAGGTTCTTAGGGTTACAATTCTTGGATCCGTCAACGGCACAGCCAGAGAATTATAGACCGAATCGTTGCGTACAAATTCGATATACGCTTCATCCACAATAATCATCACGTTGTCCGGCAGTTGATCGGCAAACCGTGAAAATTCATCCTTGGTGATCACAGCCCCGGTGGGATTGAAGGGATTGGTTACAAACACCAGTTTTGTTTTAGGGGTAACTGCCTTGGCAAGCCCGTCAAGGTTCGTGGAAAAATCCTTGAGGGGCACCATAACCGGAACCCCCTTTGCGGTTTTCACACTGATCTCATACATGAGAAAGGAAGGCAGCGGCATCACGGCTTCCTGCCCGGGGTCCAGAAATCCATGGGCAAGCAGGGCAATGATATCATCGGAACCATTTCCAATGACCAGATTTTCCTTCTGAACATGGTGTTTTTCAGCAAGTTTTTGGCATAGCGTAAAAGGGACCGGCTCAGGATACCGGTTCATCCCGGGCAATCTTGACAAAACAGCCCGGGTCACTTGGGGTGAAAAGCCGAAAGGGTTTTCATTGGAGGCAAGTTTTACCGCGTTGGTGATACCATACTCGCGCTCTACCTCACTTAATGGCTTGCCGGCCTCATAGGGCTTTATGGCCTTTAGGGACTCACTGATTGAAAACAACATGAAAGATCTGCTCCATTGCTTTGCGGGTTGGATAAAACGGTATTAATTAGTTAGAATTTGAATTTTTGTCAATACCTGTGATAGGGGTTAGGGCAGAACAATTGCAAGCAACTTGCCTGCAGTTATGTCACTTTTGAATGGGTCATACGGATTATTGGAGACTAACATTGAACAAACACGCACCACGGATTAAAACCGGACTGGACACCTTAGGCGACAATCTGCCTGGATGTTTAAAGGGAAGGCGTCTGGGCCTCCTGGCAAATCCAGCTTCGATAACAAGTCAATTTGAACATGCAAAAAACGTTATATCACAACATTTTCCCGGGCAGATCTGTGCCCTGTTCTCACCCCAGCATGGTTTTTTTGCGGAAAAGCAAGACAATATGATTGAATCGGGGCATTTCAGAGACCCGGATCTGAATATACCGGTATTCAGCCTGTACAGTGAAACAAGAATTCCCACAGCCGATATGTTTGCCCGCATAGACACCCTGCTCATTGATATCCAGGATGTAGGGACCCGTGTGTATACATTTATATATACCATCTCATACTGCCTTGAAATGGCAGCAAATCTCGGCAAATCCGTGGTGATTCTGGACCGCCCCAATCCTATTGGGGGCTTACAGGTTGAGGGCAATATTCTTGAAGAGGACTATTCTTCATTTGTCGGGCGTTACCCCATCCCCATGCGCCACGGCATGACCATCGGTGAAATCGCCGCCTATATCAATACAACCCAGAAGATCAATTGTGATCTTACTGTGATTCCCATGCAGGGATGGAAAAGAGATATGTACTGGCAGGATACCGGACTATTCTGGATTCCACCATCCCCGAACCTGCCCACCCCGCTTTCAGCCATGGTTTATCCCGGCCAGGTCATCTTTGAAGGGACTAATCTGTCGGAAGGACGGGGCACCGCCCTGCCCTTTGAACAGTTCGGCGCGCCCTATGTGGATAGTCATACGTTAAAACAACGTGTACAAGGCCGCCTTGAAGGAATTGTGCTGCGGCCGGTCTGTTTCCAGCCCACATCCGGGAAATGGCAGAACCAGACATGCCAAGGTGTTCACATCCATGTAACGGACAGGAGAAAATATAAACCTTATCTGTATTCCCTGATTCTGTTACAGGAAATCATGAAAGCACATTCCAACGGATTCCAGTTCAAGGCCCCGCCTTATGAGTATGAATTTGAGCGCCTGCCTATGGACCTGATTTTAGGAAGCCGGAAGTTGCGGGAGAACCTTGAAGAAATGCATGATCCCCTTGAACTGGAAAAGGCCTGGCAGGCACCTTTGCAGCAATTTAGGCAGGAATCACAAGTCTTTTATCTATATGGTGTGTAACGATAAATCATCCATCTGCGGCGTTGCAGAAAAATTTGCAATCCTTACAACCAGAAGGTTGCTCCGGTTGCAAATTTTTCTGCACCCTGCATCTGGGCAACATAGCGAGCATGCGCTCCTCTATCGAGCCGCCCAAATACGGGGCTTTGTTGTTCAGGTACTATGGACTGATAAATCCGACAAAGCGTCATTATTTGGCGCGTTTCATACCACCGGTTTTTTTTCGAGTTCGGCAATTTGAATCTTGTCTTAATCGACAGACGCATCCGCAGACGCATCAACACCTTCGTCATTTTTCCAGGAGTCTTTCAACTCGTCAAATCCAAGGTAGAGTGCAAAGCCGCCGGCCACCAGAAGAACAACAGGGATACATCCTTTAATAATTTGCAAAAACTCTGTAAACCATACAGCCATGCCAATCACACCGAGAAGAACTGCAATAGATCCGCCAATTAACGTTTTCATAGGTTATCCTCCTTAAATTCCCGTCTAAACAAAAAGTTGATACGTGCAATACGTGATTCATACCTAAAAATTAATGTGCTTATTTCCTAATAGATGAGGAAAAATATCACAGACCCCTGATTTTATCAAGGCGTTTTTACCCATGTCAAAACACCTGAATAAATACTTTTAATTCAGGATGTTGGCATAAAAATGGGCGATTATTTCAATCGTTTATATAAAAATTATCATATTGCCATGTAAACCAAGCTCTGGTATTGAATGAACCCAAAAAAGCGTTCCTGCCACGATTGACCCTTCAAACTTCGATGGAAAAAAGGACCCCCTATGAGCTTGTTTGCACCGATAAATGACCTGGTCTCAGCCACCCGGGAAAAAATACGTAAATCAATCGAGTTTCTGCTTAACGGCTCCCATGATTATTATTCAAGTTATTATCCAGGCACCCAAAGCGTTGTTATCGATAAAATACTGGGCCATCTTGTTAATAAAATCAGCATAGATAACAACAGCCTTGAACGAATAAAAAATACAGCACCGGGGTCGATTGTTGTTTTCACCTGTAAAAACAAACATATTTTTGATTTTTTATATTTTCACACCCTTTTAAAACCCATGAACTGCCCGTATCCTGAACTGGGTTTTGATTTACGGTTTTTCTTTCTTTTACCCGCAAAACAGCTTGGACGGATTATCCTTTCCCACTTGGACTATTTTTTTCACCATTTCCACTTCAAGGATGTCTATTCCAGCGGGTATGCCCGGAAAATGCTTTTGAAGAACCGGGCAGGATTCATCACCCTTATTGAAGAGGATGAATTTTATAACAGGTTTATCAGGTCAACACCGGATCCGTTATTTCATCTGATTGAACTGCAGAAACAAACTGAAAAGCCGGTTATTATTGTGCCTGAAGATATTATCTATATCACCAAGCCCATGCATAAGAATCCAAGCCTTGGGGATATAATATTCGGCACCCATGAAAATCCCGGCCGCCTCAAAAGGATTTTCACCCTGCTGCGGCAACCGGACAAAATCCGGGTGGAAGTGGCCCGGCCCGTGAACCTGAAAGAATTCTTAGCCCGGCCTGAAATCCAGCGTCTTGATTCGGAATTCCAGACCCACCGGCTTAGAAGTCTCCTTGTGGATATCCTGAACCGCCAGCGCAAAAGCATCACCGGTCCCGTGCTTAAATCCCGCCAAGAGATCACCGAAGACATTCTTAACAGAAAATCCTTAAGAGAGTTTCTGGCTGCCTATGCAGACAAAACCCAGACCCCTTTGCGAAAGATAAACAAAAAAGCAGCTGCTTATATTGATGAAATTGCAGCCAATTACAGTTTAAGGGTAATAAATTTTTTAAACTGGCTTTTTACCCTGGTATTTAAAAACATATTTGAGGGGATTTCCGTATCCCAGGATGAGATCAACATGATGCGGGAGACCTACACCAAAGCCCCGCTGATTCTGATTCCCTGCCATAAAAGCCACCTTGATTACCTGCTATTGCCCTATATCATGTTCAAGAATAATATGCCCTGCCCCCATATTGCAGCGGGCAAAAACCTTTCCTTCTGGCCCCTTGGCCTGATATTCAGAAGTTGCGGTGCGTTTTTCCTGCGCCGGACATTCAAGGGGGCAGAGTTGTATGCCCGCATTTTTGCAGCATATATAGAGAAACTGCTCTATGAAGGGTTTAATATTAAGATTTATATTGAAGGGGGCAGAAGCCGGACGGGAAAAGTACTGCCTCCAAAAATCGGCGGGCTGTCCATGATTATCCGGGCATTTTTAAGCGGTGCCTGTGAAGATCTTTATTTTGTGCCTATTTATGTGGGATATGACAGGGTCCTGGAAGAGGACGCCTATCTCAAAGAAATTGAAGGCGGGAAAAAAACACCTGAAAACTTCAAAGGCCTGTTGAACACAAGGAAATTTTTAAAACGCAAATACGGCAAAGTGTATCTTAAATTTGACACGCCGATTTCCATGAACACGTATATGGATGAAAAAGGGGTTAATCTCAAAAAAGCCAGTGATGGGGAGTTCAGTCACTTTGTCAAGGGATTCGGATACAAACTGATAAACGCCATCAATGACAATACGGTTGCCACGCCCCATGGCATTGTCGCGTCCGGCATCCTTAACTGCTCTGAAAGCACGTTTACAAAGAAACAGATGTTTGCCCGGGTAAACACCTATATGAATCATCTGATCTTTCACGGGGCATATCTTTCCGACACATTGATGATTGACCCGGACAATGCCTTTGATTCGGTCATTGAAAATTTTCTTTCCAGAAATTTCATTGAGCTTGCCGATGAAGACGAGGATGATATCACAGACACCACCATGCTCATTGTCAAGCACAACAAAAGACCGGTCCTGGACTACTATAAAAACTCGGTGATCTGTTTCTTTGTACCGGCTGCTTATACGGCCGCAGCCATTATAGAGATCGACCGGTTTAAGTTTGAAATAGAGGACCTTGTATCCAGGTACCAGTTCTTGCAAAAACTGTTCGCGGACGAATTTTCATTTGATGAGGAAATTGCCGCACAAGAGCAGATTTCAAAGGCGTTAAAAGGCTTTATCAACGAGGGGATTCTTGTGCCTGATCCTCAATTTGCCGACACCTTCAACCTGACATCGGAAGGGTTGAGAAAATTAAAATGGTTTGCAGCCTTTCTCATTCCTTTTTTTGAATCCTATATGACCTGCCTGATCTTTCTGGAAAAAGAAAAGACAGACAAATATGATGTCAAGGAGCGTGCAAAAAAGCTGCTTTCATTCGGCACCAGACTGTATAAACGCAACCAGGTGGTACGAAAAGAATCCTTGTCCCTGATCAACTACCGCAATGCCGTGAACTATTTTGCCAAAAACGAGGTCAACGGCTCCGGGGACCAGGAACGCATAGACCAGTACAAGGAGATCATTGATCTGCTCTCCAGACGGATCTCAAGCTGATCATCGTGAAAGCCCTGATACTTGCAGCAGGATTTGGAACAAGGCTGCTGCCCTATACACAGCATTTGCCCAAGCCCCTTTTCACCATCAACGGCCGGCCGGTTCTCGACTATGCCGTTAAAAGCCTTTCAGATGCCGGGTGTACAAAAATTTTTATCAATGCACATCATTTAGCAAATGCCATTGAACGCTTTATTGACAATCACCGGTCAAAAAATCTTCTGGAAATGGTTTTTGAGCCTGTAATTCTCGACACCGGCGGGGCCATTGCCAACCTTGGCAGTCAACTGGCAGATGATGATTTTTTTGTGGTCAATGCAGATGTGATCTGTGATTTTGATCTGTCACACCTGATGGCCTGCCACAAGGCATCTGATGCCCTTGCCACCCTGCTGGTCCATGACTGCTACCGGTTCAATACCCTTTGTGTGGACCAGACAACGCCAGGGCTCGGCATTGTCAGGCACTTTTCCCAGGCCCCGGAATCCGGTCTTGCCTTCACAGGAATCCAGGCCATATCCCCGGGCATTTTCGAATACATGCCTCCTGAAAAAATATTTTCAAGCATTGATGTGTATAAAAAATTATGTGGCCTGCAAAAAATTTCTGCGCTAAACGCAAAACAGTTTTACTGGCGGGACATGGGCACACCCCAGGATTACCGGCATACGTCCAGGGAATGCCTGGCAGGCAAGATTTTTGGTATAGCCCTGTCCCGGATTCATGAAATTGAAATCCAGGCCCTGGCCGGGGACGGATCAGACCGGCTCTGGTTCCGTGCCCGGCATAACGAAAAAAGCCTGATCCTCTCGGATCACGGCATCTGCATGGATACGCCCCAATGCAGCACTGGGTCAGCCCAGTTGAATGCCTTTATAAAAATCGGGACCCATCTGACAGACAAGGGTGTTGCCGTGCCCAAAATCCTGGGTCATGACACCATGTCAGGCCAGGTGGCCGTGGCAGATCTTGGCACCACCCATCTGGCCGACCATATCCGGGGAATGGACGAAAAACAGATCATCACTTGGTATAAACGTGTTATTGACGCCCTGATTGATTTTTCTTTTAAAGGAATTGAAAATTTTGATACGGCCTGGACCTGCCAGACCCCGTCCTACTCAAAACAGATGATCCTGGATCTGGAATGCCGGTATTTTATGCAGGCCTTTGTAAATGAATACCTTGGCCGCAGAGAACAGTTCGAAACCTTTGCCCCGCAATTTTCCCATATTGCCGACAATGCACTGACTTATGCAATGAACGGGCTTATGCACAGGGACTGCCAGTCGAAAAATATCATGATCCATGACACGCACCCCTGGTTCATTGATTTTCAATCCGCACGCAAAGGCCCTTTTCAGTATGATCTGGCTTCCCTTTTAATTGACCCCTATGTTACACTGTCCCGGACTGTTCAAGATCAGCTTTTAAACTTTGCTTTGGAAAAAATAGGCCTTAACGTATCCTGTAATAAAGATGCTTTTATGCATAGTTTCAGATACTGCTGTATTTCACGCAACCTTCAGATGCTGGGCGCATTTGGTTTTCTGACCCAAATTAAAAACAAGACCCAATTTAAAAAATATATCCCGGCAGCCCTGAACGGGCTTGAATGCCGGCTCAAAAACTTAAACGACCCTGAACTTGCTGATCTGACCCATTTTGCCCAAAGCCTTCAAGGAGATTTAAAATGAATTGCATACCCATCATGATCAACGGACTGCCGGGAAATGTGGCCCGTATAATGGTTGAAGCCGCGCTCCAGGATGAGCGGTTTACCCTTGTACCGTTCTCCCTGACCGGAGAGGAAATCACCATGCCCCAGGTATCTGTGGATCAGACAAAAGTGACCCTTTTAAAACCCAGTGAAAGGGAAGATAGAATCACTAACATTCTTGAATCCTATCCTGGCTGCATCTGTGTTGATTACACCCACCCAACAGCTGTAAACAGCAATGCCCAATTTTATGTTGCGTATAAAATACCCTTTGTTATGGGCACCACAGGCGGAGACAGGCAGGATCTTGAAAACACGGTGAACAACGGGTCTGTTCCCGCAGTCATTGCACCGAACATGGCCAAACAGATCGTGGGGCTTCAGGCCATGCTTGAATACGGGGCAAGCACTTTCCCTGGACTGTTCAAAGGATTCGCGCTTCAGGTAAAAGAGAGCCACCAGCAGGCAAAAGCGGATACATCGGGCACGGCCAAGGCCCTGGTGGCCTGTTTTAATCAACTGGGCACGGAGTTTAATATTTCCGATATTGAAAAAATCAGGGATCCCAAAATCCAGAAAGCGGATTTAGGCGTTCCGGAGCAGTATATAGGGGGGCACGGATGGCATACATATACGCTGAAAGCCCCGGACGGGTCAGCATTGTTTGAACTGACCCATAACATAAACGGAAGGCAGATTTATGTTTCAGGCACCTTTGATGCGGTGGTTTTCCTAAAAAATAAAATTGATGCAAAAGCCGTTGAGCGCAAAATTTTCACCATGATTGATGTCCTGACCGCCGGGCAGTGAGCATGACGCCTCTGGTTAAATTTATACTGGTTCTTCTGGGACTGGCCTATCTTATCTCGCCTGCGGATGCGATTCCCGAAATGTATCTGCCCTGGGTGGGATGGATCGATGACAGTCTGGTTATTTTGTGCCTGTATCATCTGATCCGATATGGCCGGCTGCCCTCTTTTTTATTTAAAAAAGGCACTAAACAATCGTTTGGGAAAAAAACGCAAGATCCTGAAACAGCCAAAACATTTAGAAAAGACGCCCCAAACCGGTCGTCATCCAGGTCCAACGCAACAGGTCAGTCAGCACAAGAGAACAGTTTCACAGACATCAGTACCGTTAAATCCCCATATGAGATCCTTGGTGTGGACGAATCTTCGTCCTGGTCTCAAATTCAAAATGCGTATAAAAACAAAATCAAGCAATACCACCCGGATAAACTGTCCCACCTGGGTGAAGAATTTTCAACTCTTGCCAATGAAAAATTTTTAGAAATCCAGCAGGCATATGGAACGTTAAAATCCATTTATAATCGGTGAAAAACAATTGAATACAACACATTTTAGGAAACTGAATTGACCGGCATCAGCGAAATTCTTGTACTTATCCTTTTATTATTGTGTATCCTGATTGTCCCCCGGATGATCCCCCCGAAACCCTTGGCCAGAAGAAAAAAAACAGGACCATCTGCCAGGGTGTTCACGATGAAAATGAGGGCCGCCATTGTATTGTCGGCAGTTGTCATCATCATCAGTGCCTTGTGGACAAAACCCTGGCAGGGGCGCATTTTGATCTTTATGGTTTCAGGCGTTCTGCCCGTGGCCCTGGGATGGTCCCTTGTCTGGATACTTTCCGCACGGAAAAAATAAGATATAAGAGGTGTTGCCATGAAAATACATCTTCATAAAAATGCAACAACAACCCCTGCCCAGCGGGCATATATTCAAAACAACCCCCATCTGTCCGTTGCTACTCTGGCAGAAAAAACAGGGGTCAGTAAAACCACAATACGCCGGTGGCAAAAACGCATGGACGTATATGACCGCCCGCATACACCCAAGCGCATAAAAACCGCCCTGGCACCCATTGAAGAGATTAAAATCATCATCTGCCGGATGGCATTCAGGGCAGGCCTTGATGATCTGCATCAAATTGCAGAATCTTTTTTTAAGGTCAATTGTTCCAGGGCCAGCCTGAACAGATGTCTTAAACGGTACCAGATATCCAGGATGCCAAAACTTGGGAGATCTGTTCCATTTGACCTCAAAGATTACACAGGCACCTATTTTTATTACAATTGTTTTCATCTGCCCTCTTTTCTGGAAGACAAATCGACTGTGGTGTTGCAAACCCTTCTTGACTGCTCGTTCAGGACCTTTCATGCGCAGTTTTCCACCATGGCGCACACATTCATTTCAGATCATATCCAGTTTATTTCAAATCATATCCAGGGCTTTCCTCTAAAGGTCCTGGGCATTATCTACAATGATCCGGTAAGGATTGGCTCCGAAGACACAGGTATGAAAAATCCTGACACCGCCATTGAACAATTGTGCAGGACATTGGGCCTTCCATTCTTTCACATGGATGATCTGCATGCGGATACCATAAGTGAATTAAACTTGCGGGTGAACAAAATCGGTAACAGCCCTGACCTTAAAAAAGATACACCCCCCTGGGAAACAAACGAAGCACTAGCAAAACAGATATGCCATTACAACGTTGAACTGCCTCTCTACTTTTTAAAACAGCAAACACCTTACCAGGCCATGGAAGCCCATTACACCCATTTTCCAAACAGTTTCAAACACAAGCCCATGTGAAAATAAAAAAAGCCCTGCCAAGAATATCTTGATCAGGGCTTTTTAAAAAAGAACCGGCAGCGTTCTACTCTCCCACACAGTCTCCCATGCAGTACCATCGACGCTAAAGAGCTTAACTTCCGTGTTCGAGA
>NZ_JBFXHE010000093.1:0-12474 GCF_050177295.1 Desulfobacter sp. | reverse complement strand
ATTTATTCCCCTGAGCTACCTCGAAAAAGAGGCCGAACATGTGGACGGATTTGCCAAGGAGTGTGCGGTTGTCACCCATCACAAGCTGGAGAAGGGCGAAGGCGGCAGGCTTGTCCCGGCCGGGGAACTGGCCGAACCGCTGATAGTCCGGCCCACATCCGAAACCATTATCGGTGAATCCATGTCCAGATGGACCTCATCCTACCGGGATCTGCCCATTCTTTTGAACCAGTGGGCCAATGTGGTGCGCTGGGAAATGCGCACCCGTATGTTTCTGCGCACCAGTGAATTTTTATGGCAGGAAGGGCATACGGCCCATGCCACCAAAGCGGAGGCCATGGAACGCACCCTTCAAATGCTGGACATTTACGCCAGGTTTGTTGAGGAGCGGCTGGCCATGCCGGTAGTCAAAGGACGCAAAAGTGAATCCGAACGGTTCCCCGGAGCTGACGACACCACCTGTATTGAGTCCATGATGCAGGATAAAAGAGCGCTTCAGACCGGCACTTCCCATTTCCTGGGCCAGAACTTTGCCAAAAGCTCCAACATCAAATTCCAGAATGAAGCGGGCCAGGACGCCTATGCCTGGACCACTTCCTGGGGAACATCCACCCGGATGATCGGCGGCATGATCATGGTGCATTCCGATGATGACGGCCTGGTGGTTCCGCCCCGTATTGCCCCGGCCCATGTGGTGATCCTGCCCATTATCAAGAAAGGGGCTGACAATTCAGATGTTCTGGAAAGCGCTGAAGCACTTAAAGCTGCCCTAGGGCAGCAGACCTTTTACGGCCTGCCCGTGGAAGTGGAGATCGACAGCCGGGACATCGGCGGTGCCAGGGGCTGGGACTGGGTGAAAAAAGGCATTCCCGTACGCGTGGAACTTGGCCCCAGGGACATTGAAAACAACAGCGTGTTCATGGTCCGCAGGGATACCGGTGAAAAAAAGGAGATGAACAGAGACGCGTTTGTAAATACGATTACCGGCATCCTGGATGACATTCAGAATACCCTGTTCCAGCGCGCCCAAGCCTTTCGGGAAGCCAACACCTTTTCCATTGATGAAAAAGCCCGATTCTACGATTTGTATAAAAAAGCAAACGGGTATAACAACGGTGCGTTTGTCCTGGCTCACTGGTGCGGATCGGCCCGGTGTGAAGAAAAAATAAAACAGGATCTGTCCGTAACCATCCGGTGCATTCCCTTTGACAGCCCTGACGAAGCGGGGACCTGTATTTATTGCGGCGCAAAAAGTGGCCGGCGGGTTCTGTTTGCCAAGGCCTACTAAACTTGGGACAAAGCAAAGCCGGCGGAAATTAAATGATTCGAATCACCGACATATTGGACAAAATTTATGAATACAGTCCGGATGCGGATGTTTCGCTCATAGACAGGGCCTATATCTATTCGGCCCAGGTTCATGACGGACAGGTCCGCCTTTCAGGAGAACCCTATCTGTCCCACCCCCTGGAGGTGGCCAATATTCTGGCAGACATGAAGCTGGACATGGAGAGCATTGCTGCGGCCCTGCTCCATGATGTCATTGAGGACACCCCTGCCACCAAAGAAGATATTAGCAATATGTTTGGCCCCGGGGTGGCCCATATTGTGGAGGGCGTGACCAAGCTGTCCGCCCTGCATGCGGCCACCAAGGTGGCCCAGCAGGCAGAATCCCTGCGTAAAATGATCCTGGCCATGGCAGATGATATCCGGGTGGTGCTTATCAAGCTGGCAGACCGTCTGCACAACATGCGGACCCTTGAATACCACAGAAAACCTGAAAAACAGGCTGCCATCGCTCAGGAAACCCTGGATATCTATGCACCGATTGCCGCACGTCTTGGCATCTTCTGGATTAAAAATGAGCTGGAAGAAATAGCCTTTTTTTACACCCTGCGGGAAGAACACGATCGTATCCTGGCCCTGGTCAATAAGGCCAAGGACGAGCAGGAAGCGTATATCAAAGAGGTCTCAACCTCCCTGCACTATAAAATGGAGGAGATGGAACTGACCTGCCAGATCAAGGGGCGGTTTAAGTCCTTTTACTCCATTTACCAGAAAATGTTGTCCCAGGGTCTTGAGTTTGATGAGGTGTATGACATCATTGCCTTTCGAATCATCCTGGACACCATTCCCCAGTGCTATGCGGCCATGGGGGCGGTTCACTCCATGTGGAAACCCATCTATTATAAAATAAAGGACTATATCGGCAATCCCAAGCCCAATATGTACCAGTCCATCCACACCACGGTAATCGGCCCCAAGGGTGAGCGGGTGGAAATCCAGATCAGGACCCATGACATGGACCGGGTGGCAGAGTCCGGCATTGCAGCCCACTGGTCATACAAGGAAGGCACCAGGATTGACGAAAACACCGGTGAACTGTTTGCCTGGATCCGGAATCTTGTGGAGAACCAGGAAAACCTCAAAGACCCGGATGAGTTTCTTGAGAATGTACGCATAGATCTCTATCCCGGAGAAATTTACGTGTTTACGCCGGCAGGGGAGATTAAGACCCTTCCCAAAAAAGCCACACCTGTTGACTTTGCCTACCGGATTCACACGGAGATTGGGGCCCAGTGCACAGGGGCCCGGGTCAATGGCAAGCTTGTACCCCTGTCCCATGAACTGCGCACCGGCAACATCATTGAAATCATAACCACCAAAGGACACCACCCCAACCGGGACTGGCTCAATTTTGTCAAAACCGTTAAGGCAAAGACAAAAATACGGGCTTATATCAATGCCAGGGAAAAAGAGCGAAGCTATTCCCTGGGGCGGGAAATGTGTGAGAAAACATTCAGAAAACGCAGTCAGAATTTCAATGCGCTGATCAAATCAGGTGATATCGGCAGGGTTGCAGAATCATACGGGTTCAGAACGGTTGACGACCTGATCGCCCATGTGGGATTCGGACAACTGACAGCGCTTCAGGTGCTGAACCGGGCTGTGCCTGAGCTTGAAAAAGAAAAAGATTCAGAAAATGACGAGGATGCCGTCATTGAAAAAACAGTTTCCAGGCCTACGGATAAACGGGCCACCGGGGTTATTGTAAAAGGACTCAATGATATTCTGGTCAAGTTCTCAAAATGCTGCAATCCCCTGCCCGAAGACCCCATAATCGGGTATGTCACCCAGGGCCAGGGGGTCGCCATCCACCGGAAGAAGTGCATTAATGTCTTAAAAATGAGCAGCGAAAGGATCATTGACGTCGAATGGGCCAGTGGTATTAAGGAATCATACCCTGCGTCCATCTGCATCGAGACAGACGATCGCCACGGCCTTCTGGCTGACATTGCCGCTGTGATTTCAAAGGCTGGTATCAATATTTTAAACGTGCACTCGGAAACATCGGACGAGGGCATCGGGGTTTTTTATTTCACCATCATGGTGGAAAGTTCCGGGCAGCTTAAAAAAGTCATGGCAGAACTTCGCCGGGTAAAAACCGTCAACAATGTTAAACGGGTAGTAGTCACTGAAGAGAGGTGATTAAGGACTTTTACAAGGCTTTTTAATTCAGCGGCGCTTTGATTTTAAAACCTTAATTTTAATGCGGAGATCTGTATGAAAAAAATCTTTATCCTGGATACCAACGTCATCCTGCATGACAGCGGATGCATTCATCAATTCAAAGACAATGATATTTATATTCCCATTACAGTGATTGAGGAACTGGATAAATTTAAAAAAGGGAACAATGTCATTAACTGCAATGCCCGGGACTTTTTAAGAACCCTGGATGCATTGTCCAGTGATACGATGCTCAACGGCGGGGTACCCATTGATAACGGAAGCGGACGTATTGCCATCCGCCTGGATACGGCCCTGGATCCCATAATTAAAAACAACTTTAATGAAATCACCCCGGATGTCAGAATAATAAACATTGCCTATTCCATTGCCAAAGAAAACGGTTTCAAGAATGTCGTTTTTGTAACCAAGGATGTGAACCTGCGCCTGAAAGCCCGGTCCATTGGTTTGAAAACTGAAAATTACAACTCCCAGTATGTTGAAAACATCTCCGAGATGTACACCGGCATGAAGGTGGTGGATAACATCAGCTCCCAGGTACTGGACGGGCTGTACCAGAAGCCCTATGAAACCGGTACCGCAAGCCTGGGACAAGATATTGCGTTTTTTGCCAATGAAAATGTGATATTGAAGAACGGATCCAAATCCGCCCTGGCCTATTTTGACGGCGCAAGTCAGACCGTGAAATTGATCCAGCCCAGAATATGCTACGGCATCAAACCCCGGAATTCGGAGCAGACCTTTGCCCTGAATGCCATGCTCAATCCGGATATCTCCCTTGTCACCATTTCCGGCAAGGCCGGTACCGGTAAAACCCTGCTGGCCCTGGCAGCGGCCCTGGCCAAAAAGCAGTTCTACCGCCAGATTTTCATAGCCCGGCCCGTGGTCCCGCTAAGCAACAGAGATTTAGGGTTTCTTCCCGGAGATGTGGCTTCCAAGCTGGATCCCTATATGCAGCCCCTGTATGACAACCTTTCTGTTATCCAGAACCATTTTAATGAAAATGGTTCCAATGGAAAAAATATCAAGGAGCTGATAGAAGAGGAAAAAATCGTAATCACGCCGATTTCATATATCAGAGGCAGATCCATTGTACGGGTGTTCTTTATCGTGGATGAGGCCCAGAACCTGACACCCCATGAGGTGAAAACCATCATCACCCGGGCAGGAGAGGGCACAAAAATTGTTTTTACAGGGGATATCTTCCAGATAGACCATCCCTATCTGGACACCCAGACCAATGGGCTTGCCTATATCATAGAAAAGATGAAGGGCCAGAATCTTTACGCCCACATCAATCTTGAGAAGGGTGAGCGTTCTGAACTGGCGGAGCTGGCCTCCAAAATCCTGTAAGCAAGGCGTTTTTGCCTCACCTGCGGCGTTACAGTCCGGTCGCGGTAACAACTAACTACAGCTTTCCGGACTGTGCCTTGCAGCTGACGCAAAAACACCTTGCCTACAATGCCCAACCACTATTTAAGAGGCTTTGGTTACTTTTCCCGACTTTATGCAGGCGGTGCATACATCAATTTTTCTAACGCAACCGGGTTTAATCACCGCGCGAACTCTCTGGAGATTGGGATTGAAGCGCCTTTTATTCAAATTATGGGCATGGCTGACATTATTGCCGACCATTGGCTTTTTTCCACAAATTGCACATTCTTTTGACATAATTTATACTCCTAATAAAATCGCTCTATCAAAATGAAAACCCAGCATAAATACAATAGATGAAAATAAAAGTAAAGGTTTTCTATTTTTTTTCGTTGTCGGATTCAACCGCTTTAATATGCTCAGACACCTTGGGAATTTTTTCAAGGGCGATCTGGCTTTGATCGGTTCCTGCATAGTTTTCCACAATATATTGGTAGCGTTTCAGTGCAGCCTCGTATTTTTTTGTTTTATTATAAAAATTGGCAACATACAACTCATGGCTGACCATATTGTCAATGCAGGCATCAATATGCACTAGAGCTTCCTGGCTGTACTCACTGTCCGGGAACAACCGAATCAGTCTTTCAAACTCAGCCATGGCATTTTTCGCAGGCGTTGCATCCCTGTCTATGGTATCAATCTGATTAAACCAGCACATGGCGATCTGATTGATAATATAAGGAACAGCTTCATTTTTGGGATGCATTTTTTCAAAGTTTTCATAGGCAGCAATCGCTTCGGGATATGCCTCAAGATGAAAATGCGCATCAGCAATCTTTAATTCCGCCAGAATGGCATATTGGCTGAACGGGTACCAGTCTTTCAGATCGGTATACGCCTTGACCGCATCCGCGTAATCCTCATTCATGAATGAAGCAGCACCTTCAGCTGCAAGCTGCTGGGCGTTTTTGTTCATCTGCTGATGCTCTTCTTCAAACAGGGAGCACCCTGACAGCAAAAAAAAGACCAATCCTGCAATGAGAAATTTATTCATTTCTATAAGCTCTCTACATAATGCTCTGCACTGACCGCAGCCACAGCACCATCTCCCACAGCCGTTGCAATCTGGCGCAACGGCGTATCCCTGACATCACCGACCGCGAACACACCGGTCACGTTTGTCTGCATTTTAGTGTCCACAAGAATAAACCCGTTCTCATCGGTCTTCACATCACCTTTTATAAATTCGGTGTTGGGCAGAATACCGATCCAGAGAAAGCAGCCGTTTGCCTCGATTTCGGAAGCCTTGCCGGTTTTCAAATTTTTTATATTCACTTTTTCAAGGCCGTAAAGTCCATCCATTCCCGTGACTACACTATCCCAGAGGAATTCAATTTTGCCGTTGGAAAAAGCTCTTTCCTGAAGAATCTTGGTGGCCCGCAGTTCATCCCTGCGATGGACCAGATACACTTTTTTAGCAAACCGGGTGAGGAAAATGGATTCCTGAACCGCTGTATCCCCGCCGCCAACGGCCACCACCACTTTGTCCCGGAAAAAAGGCCCGTCACAGGTGGCGCAAAAGGAAACCCCTTTACCCAGGAACTTGTCCTCGCCAACCCCGGGTTTTCTGGGCGATGCGCCCGAAGCAATGATCAGGGACTTGGTTTTAATGTGTTTTTTCTTGAGAATAACTTCCTTGATCTTCCCGGAAAGATCAAGGCCCAGAACCTCTGCGGTTTCAATGGTCAGCCCCAGGGCCAAAGCCTGTTCTTTTATTTTTTCGGCCAGGTCAAACCCGGAAATGCCCTCGGGAAATCCGGGATAATTTTCAATCCAGTCCGTTACAAGAATCTGACCGCCGGGGACTGCCTTTTCAATCAGCAAAACATTCATCCGGGCCCGGGCCGCATACAGTCCTGCAGTCAGGCCAGCCGGCCCGGCGCCGATGATCACCAGATCATACTCACTCATCGGAAATCTCCTTAAAGAACGCTTTTAATTGCCTCTTCAAGTTTTTCCTTTGCCACCATGCCGGTAATCTGATTGACAACCGCTCCATTCTTCAAAAAAATAAGGGTCGGAATGGCCTGTACATTATGTTTACTGGGGCTTATGGGGTTATCATCCACGTTGACCTTGGCAAAGGTTATCTGATCACCAAATTCACTGGCCAATGCTTCAAGGGTCGGGCCAATGGCTTTGCACGGACCGCACCACGGTGCCCAGAAATCCACCATAATCGGCTTGTCAGACGTTTTTAGCAGTTCGTCGAAATCTTCATCAGTGAGATCAATAATATTTTCCGCCATAGCTATTTCCTATTTTTAGGTTAAAATTGCCGTAACTATACGTTCATAATCGGATTTTGTCAATTTTGTTTGGACGCAGAAAATCAGCATTGCTTTTTAAAAGGGATACGCCTTTGTCAACAGAAGAACAAAGCGTATCCCTATTCAGTGTTTGAACGAATTACCAGTTTTCGCCAAGAACCTCAAAATGAGCCTGGGGATGAGCGCAGGCCGGGCACATTTCAGGGGCTTGTGTTCCTTCATGCAGATAACCGCAGTTCCGGCACCGCCAGATGACCGGGGCATCTTTTTTGAAAACCGTGCCTGCCTCGATATTGGAAGCCAGGTCATTGTATCTTTTTTCATGCTGTTTTTCAGCAACAGACACCATGTCAAAAACCATGGCAATGGCGCCAAAGCCCTCTTCCCTGGCAATGGCGGCAAATTCCGGATACATATGGGACCACTCCTCATGTTCTCCGGCCGCAGCCCCTTTCAGGTTTTCCAGGGTTGTACCAATGACACCGGCAGGAAATGTGCCGGAAATTTCGAGTTCTCCGCCTTCAAGAAATTTAAAAAACCGCTTTGCATGTTCTTTTTCCTGGTCTGCAGTTTCGGCAAAAATTGCAGAAATCTGGACATACCCTTCCTTTTTAGCCTGGCTGGCAAAGTAGGTATAGCGCATTCTTGCCTGGGATTCACCGGCAAAGGCGGTGAGCAGGTTTTTTTCTGTTCTGGTTCCTTTCAGACTTGCCATAAGTAAAATCTCCTTAATTCTTTAATTTCATTGTTTATACGCGGTGTGTTACCGCAACCAAAGTTAATTTTTACCTGCCATTTTGCTGCGGCACTGGTCACAATAGCCTGTAAGGCAGATCCTTTTTCCCGTGATTAAAAAATTTTCTTCTATTTCCCGGGGCAGGACCAGGCTGTCCAGAGGATCTGCCTGAAAATCAAAAATTTTGTGGCATGATATGCAGTAAAAATGGTGGTGTGCTTCCTGATTGGGATCAAAACGTCTGGAATCACCATGGCCTTCCACCACATCAATCATGTGGGCTCCCGCAAAGGTCACAAGCGTCCTGTTTACTGTATCCAGACTGATATTGGGGAATAGTTTTTTAACCTCCTTGTGGATTTGTTCTGCACTAGGATGGGAAACCGATGCTGTTAACGCCTTGTAGATTGCTACGCGCTGGGGCGTAATTTTCAGCTTGTTTTCTCTGCATTTTTTGAAGAATAGATCCAACCAGCGCTCCTTTTAGCAAAACATTAAATAGGATTAAATCCTATTTAGGTTGATTAGTCAATGATAATCTGGCATTTAACCCCGGGTCTTTCATGCTTCTGTTTGGGAAGAATTTCGTAACTATCCGGGTTAATTGGGCTGCCTCACGGTTGTGTGCAGCGCTATCTTTTAGATGGACCCGGGTTGTTCAGGCGGTCAAAATTTGCAAATATATTATTGATGGTTGCCCTGCAGCGGGTCATCTCATCCGGATCTATTCCCTGTTCGGCTTCAGCTAACATCTCTTCTACAAACCCAACAAGATGGGGTTTTAATTCTTTGGCTTTGTTTGTAAGATAAACAAAGTTGCTGCGCTTATCATTTCGGTCAGGAATTCTGAGTACAATGTTTTTTTTCTCAAGCCCATTTAAAAGGCGGGTAACGGCGGCTTTGTCTTTAACGGCGGTCCGGGCGAGGGCCTGCTGGGTCTGGCCGTCCTGGCGGTAAAGGTGGACAAGAATGCTCCACTGTTCGTAACTGACATCAATTCCGGCGTCCTGGAATTTTTTTGACAGCCGCTTGATGATTGCCCGGGATAACCGGCCCACAAGATAGCCAATGGATAGGTCAATAATTTTGTTGTAGTTATCCACTATCTTTTGTCCATGCAGATTCGGGCCGCCACATTGACCGCTTCCACCCCGTCGGAGGAATATTCCGCGCCAATGGATTCGGCCCACTCCCGGGTCACCACGGCACCGCCCACCATGACCCTGCACCCAAGCCCGTTCTCCTTTGCCAGGGCAATGACCTCGGGCATGCGCACCATGGTGGTGGTCATCAGGGCTGACAGCCCGATAAGATCAGCCTTGTGGGTCCGGGCCGCTGCAATGATCACTTTGGCCGTGACGTCCTTGCCCAGATCAATCACATCAAACCCGAAATTCCTCAGCATCAGCACCACGATGTTTTTTCCAATATCGTGGATATCCCCCTGGACCGTGGCAAAGACCAGGGTGCCCTTTTTCTTACTGGCACCGGAGGCCTGAAGGGCGGGTTCAAGAACGGTAAACCCGTTTTGCATGGTCTCGGCACTGGCAATGAGCTGGGGAAGAAAATACTTTCTTGCATCATAGTATTCCCCCACGGTCATAATGGCCGGGATCATTTTTTTTTCCAGCAGTTCGGACGGGGCGATTCCCTTTTCAAGGGCTTGATTGCAAAGCCCTTCAATATCCTCCCTTCGGCCCTGGATCACCGCTTCAACAATCTGGTCTTCCACGGGCAGGTCCGTTGTTTTTTTGGCGGTTGCCTCTTTATTTTTATCCGCATTTTTATCTTTGGCAAACCGCTTTATGTATGACAGGGCATCCCGGTCCCGGCCGGTTAAAACATCAGAAGCCGCCTTGGTATTCATCAAAAGCTCATGGGACGGGTTGGCAATGGCCCAGGAGAGTCCTACTCCTGCAGCCATGGCAAAAAAACCGGCATTCACCCACCCGCGTTCGGGCAGGCCAAAGGAGATGTTGGACAATCCGATAACCGTGCCAAATCCCTGTTGTGCCGCCCATTTGACGGTTGCAAGGGTCTCTTTGGCAGCCTGGGGATTACTGGATACGGTCATGACCAGCCCGTCCACAATCAGATCTTTGTTTTTGTACCCATAGGCTGCGGCCCGCTGGGCAATTTCAGTGACCAGTTCTTTTCTTCGTTCTGCCTTGTCCGGCAACTCATTGTCGGCCAGGGGCAGCACAATGAGCATGGCCCCGTACTTGGCCGCCACGGGAAGAAGTGTTTCAAGCTTCTCTTTTTCGGCTGAAATTGAGTTGATCAACGCCCGGCCCGGGTAGTATCGTACGGCAGCTTCCACCACATCCGGATCCGAGGAATCAATGACCAGGGGCAGATTGACCACCGGCACCACACTTGAAATGATATCTAAAAGGGTCTGTTTTTCATTGATACCGGGCATGCCCGCGTTGATGTCAAGCAGGTCGGCCCCGGCCGCAGCCTGATCCCGGGCCAGTTTGCGCACATAGCCCATGTTCGCCGCTTTCAGTTCCGCTTGCAGGGTCTTTTTCCCGGTGGGGTTGATGCGTTCGCCAATGATGCGGATGGGGCTGTTTGAACCTGTAATCAGCACCTGGGTGGCCGAGGAGAGCATGGCCTTATCCACCGGCGGTATTTCCAAAGGCCTAATGCCTTCCATACCCCGGGCCAGTTTGGCGATATGCCCGGGGGTGGTGCCGCAGCACCCCCCCATGATGTTAACACCGGCTTTGGCAAAGGACTGGGCATAGCTGCTGAATTCATGGGCGTCCATGGGGAAGACCGTTTCATTGTTTTTTATGACGGGCATTCCCGCATTGGGCTTGGCCATGACCGGAATCTCCACCACCTGCCGGATACGCCGGATGACGTCAAGCATCTCTTTGGGACCGGTGGAGCAGTTGACGCCCACCACATCAGCCCCCAGACTTTGAAGGGTGACGGCCATGGCCTCTGGGGTGGTGCCGTTTAAGCTGTGCCCGGTTTCATCAAAGGTCATGGACACCATGGTAAACCCGCGGCAAATTTCCTTAACCGCAAGCAAAGCGGCCCGGCTCTCCTGGATATCAATCTGGGTCTCAATAACAAAAAGATCCACGCCACCGTCAACCAGCCCTTTTACCTGGCGTTTAAATCCCTGGATGGCCTGTTCAAATCCAAGGTCGCCAAAGGGCATGATAAACCGGCCGCTGGGGCCGATATCACCGGCGATGAGCGGGCGGATTCCTTCCCGGGCCGCCAGCTCATCCGCCGTTTTAACCGCATTTTCTGCAATTTGGCAGTTGATCTGCTCTGTTTTATCTGCGGCCCCGAACTCTTCAAGTTTCCAGGGGGTGGCGCCAAAGGTGCAGGTGTAGAGCATATCTGACCCTGCCCGGGCATAGGCGCGATATATGTCGGTCGATACATCGGGATTCTCCACGGACCATAATTCAGGACTGACACCCGGCGGCAGGCCGCGTTTCTGCATTTCGGTGCCGGTGGCACCGTCCAGGATAAGAATTCGTTTATTAATAATGTCCAGTATGGTGTTGTCTTTTTTCCCCATGTTGTTTCTACTCTCCTGTGACTTTTGATATACCGCAAAAAGCGGTGACACTTTTTTCCGGCATCAGGATACAGGTTTCCGTTATGGTCACCCCAAGCGTTTCCATTTTGAGAATATGATATACATCTGCCTGGAACCGGATGTCAAAATCCCCATAACCGGCAGAAAACCGTTTTAACTTCAATGTTCTTCGTTCCCTGACCAGCTCTTTGTTATACAATGACATCAGCCAGTCAAATCCTTCATCGACAATTTCAGATGCTGCGGCATCCACGATCACAGCCCCGGTCATCCTTTTGTCTTCCTGAAGCTGCCTGATCTCGTCGGCAACGGCTTGGCCGCCGGTAATGCCCATAATGAGCAACTGGTCGGCCTCCCCCAGAAACCGGGTAAACCTTTCGCTTTCAAACACCATGTCGGATTGCTTTAAGGCAACGGTTTTGTTTCCGTGGTCAATCTGTATATCCCAGATGCGGGCGGTGGCCTTGAGCTGGATATGGTCTGCCGCATAGGTGATCCATCTGTCCACCTCGGACATCATTCGCTGTGAGGTCTCATTTTGGCCGCGCTGATACCCCAGCCGTTTAAGTATTTTATACCGCGGCACTTTTAAGGGAATGTACGGAAACGTTCTAAGCTGCTGCATTGGGTTAATATACCAGTTTTTTTTTATTATGAAAGTGTTTTCCCTCTGATTTCAAGCGCTGATTAAGTTAATATCCAATAATATTTATTGGTTAATTCACCATAAAGAGCATGAAGAATGGACTTCTTGATACTCTTCATGTACTTCATGGTAAAAAATCAAGTCGAGCCGGTAGGGTGGGCACAATGTCATAAAGTTAACAGGTAGTAAAAATATATTGTAAATACAGAGTATTATGATATATTTGGTATTAACACCAACTCAAAATTTTTCTTATGAAAGGAGAATAATATGTCAAAAAAAGTTCAAA
>NZ_JBFXHE010000092.1:0-12646 GCF_050177295.1 Desulfobacter sp. | reverse complement strand
CCCCGTAAGGGATTTATTTTACCCCATGCTAAGAAAAGCCCTCATCCATGATGTTGTCCCCATCCATGCCCTGCTTAAATTTTATGCCGGAAAGGGAGAACTTCTAGGCCGGCCCTTAAGCAATCTTTACGACCATTTACGGGATTTCTGGGTATATGAGGATGATGGTACCGGCATAATAACAGGTTGTGCAGCCCTGGCCTTTTGCTGGGAAGATATCGCCGAAATCCGCTCCGTTGCGGTAAAAGAGGAATACAATGGACAGGGTATCGGATCGGCCCTGGTAGAACGCTGTATCCAGGAAGCCTTCTATTTTAAATTAAAAACATTGTTTGCGCTGACCTACCGCCCGGATTTTTTCGCCCGTTTCGGATTTGAAATAACTGAAAAAACCAACCTGCCCATGGTCAAAATCTGGGCCGGGTGCCTGGACTGTGTTAAGTTTCCGGATTGTGATGAAATAGCCATGATCAAAGAGTTATAGCTTTTGTTCAGGTATAAACCATCTTGTAGGGAATGGGCGCATACTTTGATACGGACGGTTTGGGAAGAATATGTTCTTCCGCCACGGTCAGCCAGTTATTATCCGGATTCAGTTCTCGAAGGCGTCCGCCTTCCGAGGGCAGGGCATGGATCGTGTAATCATACCAGACATTGAAAATACAGATATAGAATTTGCCCTGGCGAGCCACCACATAATTATTGGTAAAGGTACTCTGGGGAACACCCACCTGCTGGGACAAGGCCTTGACCTGGTCAACCACAAGCTTTACCAGAACGGACTTTGACACGCCTTTTTCATCGAAGCGCAGCAGGCTTCGTGATTCGCTGGACGCAACATACACCGTCGTAATTGAGTTGAGCTGCCGGAAATACTGGGCAGCGACAACGGCAGCCGTCCTTCGGCCACCGGCCAGCACAGGAACCCCATAATATTCAAACAATTTTTTTTGCATATTTTCAGCGTAAGTATCCCCTTTCTCGTAAAGGTCTTTGGAGATATAACGTAAAAATTTGGCAAGGGTTTCAGATGCATCTGCAATGGGCCAGTCTACCCTGACATGAAAATGGGTCAGGGCGTACTGGGTCTTCAGCCGCTGGTTGGGCTGGATTAAAATGGCATAATCCACGGGCAGCAGGTTTCTAAGAAGAGAAAAAAAACCGTCGGACTCAAAACATTTTATGTTCCGGTTGTAGTTTTCAATATCAGGAAAATCTTTGAGCCCCAGCAGATTGGTTTTCGTGGTTTTATTGACGTCAAAATACCGGATATACTTTTTGTGGATTTTATCAATATAATCTTCACAGAAAATGATCAGAAAGGAATTTTGTGCTTCAAACTCCACGGAAGGGATGCGCGCCCGGGGTTTGAGTTCCCTTAACTCAACAAAGGGGTAAGGGGTCCGAAACTTTAAAAAATTATTGTAGGACCCCACAAGGGCGTAATCCAGAACAAACTGATCCAGTTCATCCCTCAATACCTGGTAATAGGATCGGCGCAGCCGGTCCTCCCTACTCAGAGCGTGCCGTAATTTGCAAAATTTCACCTCACGTTAATCCTTTCTAAATGCCCAGAACTATTTCAGGGCTGCCACTCCGGGCAATACTTTCCCTTCCATCATATGCAGAAAAGCCCCGCCCCCTGTGGAAATATAGCTGACTTTTTCCGTAATCCCGCATTTTTTGGCTGCAAGGCCTGTATCGCCGCCGCCCACAACCGAAAAGGCAGGCGACCCGGCAATGGCATCCGCTACGGTCTGGGTCCCTGCAGCAAACCGGTCCATTTCAAACACCCCCATGGGGCCATTCCACACAATGGTACCGGCATTGGAAATGGCTTTGGCAAAGCCCCGGGCAGTTTCAGGACCAATATCCAGGGCCATCCAGCCATCTGGAATCTCATCCAAAGAAACCGTGCGCGATTCAGCATCCTTGTCAAAACGATCCGCAACAACCAGGTCTGTGGGTAAAGCCAGGTCAATGCCTTTTTCCTTTGCATGGGCCATGATATCCGCAGCGGTCTTAATCAAATCCGATTCAATCATGGACGCCTTGGTATCCACGCCATTTGCCGCAAGAAAGGTATTGGCCATGGCACCGCCGATAATCATGCAGTCCACAAACTTGAGCATATTTTCAAGGGCAGCCAGTTTACTGGAAACTTTTGCGCCGCCAATCACGACGACCAGCGGTTTCTTGGGATGTTCCACAGAATCGTAATATGAGCGCACCTCTTTTTCAAGCAGAAAACCGGCTGCAGACACCTTGGCATACATGGTAATGCCGGTAACCGATGCCTGGTCCCTATGGGATACGGCAAAGGCATCGTTCACATAAACATCGCAAAGGTCTGCAAGGGCCTTTGCAAACCCAGGATCGTTTTTCTTCTCCTCATCGTGAAATCTTAAATTTTCAAGCATAAGAATCTGGCCGGGCCCAAGGGCGTTTACCTGCTTTTTCACCGCATCCCCAATGCAGTCATCGGCAAATGCCACGGGCGTGTTTAAAAGCTCAGACAGTCTGACTGCCGCAGGCTTAAGGCTGAATTTTTCGTCCCGGCCACCTTTGGGACGGCCCAGATGGGAGGCCAGTACCAGTTTGGCGTTTTTTTCAATCAAATAGGTAATCAGTTCCAGGGTGGCCCGGATCCGGTTGTCGTCAGTAATCTTCCCCTGGTCATCCATGGGCAGATTGTAGTCCACCCGGATAAAAAGGGTTTTACCGTTTACATCTATGTCTCGAACCGATTTCATGTCTCCTCCTAATCAATAGTGTTTGAACGAAAAGTCACCCATCTGCGCCTTGCATCTGGGCAACTTTGCGTCCAAACACAGGGCTTCCGCTTAGGCATTATTTTTTCATTTTCAGGCCACGCCTGTGGGCCTGTTTTTTCCTGGACCAGCGTTCAAAAAAGGAGATGGCCCCGGCTTTTGTGGAACGTTCAATGATCTCTTCTTCAACCTGAATCCCGTTCTTTGTGGCCATGGCCTGCTGGAGGCACTTTGTTTTCACAGGACAGTGGTAAAAGCATTGTTCCGGTGTTTCCCGCAACCCCTTGGAACCCATGGGAAAGATTTTTTCAAGGTCTCCAAAGCAGTCGGGAAACTCGTCCTGATTTTTCATTTAATCTGTTCAAACTCCTTTTGGAACTGCGCCATTACCCCCTGGGCTGCAAAACTGTAATACCCCTGGCTTCCTGTGACAAGATGGTCGTGGATATGAATGCCGGCAAAAGCCAGGGCAAAAAACAAAATCCGTGTAATACGGATATCCTGGGCTGAGGGTGTAATATCCCCGGACGGATGATTATGCGCTAAAACCACTGAAGCCGCGTTGTGTGCAAGGCTGCGTGCAATCACTTCCCGTGGGTATACAGCCGAGGCTGAAAGGGTCCCGGTAAAAAGGACCTCCGATGCCATAACCCTGTTTTTGGCATCCAGAAATATCCCTAAAAAATGTTCTTTGTTTTTGTAACCAATGGTCTGGTTTAAATAGGCGATCAGACTTTCAGGATTACTGACCACATCCATTTTGAGTATCCGGGTTTCAAGATACCGGTCTGCCACAGCCTTGATCAGATGAATCCCGAAGCTGTTGGCAGGCCCCACCCCCTTAACCCGGCAAAGGGCCCGGGTATCAGCTTCCAGCACCCGGGGCAGGGTTTTAAATTCTGCTAAAAGATCTTTGGCAGCCTGCTTGGTATCCTTTCGTGGGGTATTGAGGGCCAAAAGCAGCTCCAGGACCTCGTAGTCCCGGAACCCTGACAAGCCGGCCTGGAGGAAGCGTTCCCTCAGGCGCTGCCGGTGTCCGGCACCCTTATTCGTCGTCTCCCCAGTCATCTATCGGGCCATCTGTCGGGTCATCCGGATCAAGATCATCCGAATCAAAGTCATCCGGATCCATATCCGTTTCCGGATCATTTAAAATGTCGCCATCCTCCCCATCAGGATGAAAACAGGTGTTATCACCATCAGGGTCACCATCCTCTTCGGGAAGACGGGCAATGCCGATAAGCGTCTCTTCCTGGGCCAGATTAATGAGTTTGACACCCTGGGTATTTCTGGAAATCACCTTGATCCCGGAGATATCGGTACGGATCAGTTTTCCCTTGTCCGTAACCATCATCAACTCATCATTGTCATCCACCAGGGCAAGGGCCATCATTTTACCGTTGCGCTTGGAGGTTTTAATGGAAAAAACCCCTTTTCCGCCCCGGGTCTGGGTTCTGTACTCCTCAATTTTAGAGCGCTTGCCATAACCGTTTTCCGTAACCGTTAAAAGCGTATCCTCGTCCCCAAGCACTTCCATGCCCACCACCCGGGCACCCTCTTCTATGCGCATGCCCCGCACACCCATGGAGCCGCGGCCCACGTCACGGACATCTTCTTCATTAAACCGGATCACCTTGCCGCCCTCGGACCCCAAAAAAATTTCCTGGTTGCCATCGGTGATGCGTGCGGCAATGAGTTCATCCCCCTCAGCCAGCTTCACACCGATAAGGCCCTCTGCCCGGCGACGGGAATAGGCCATCAGCTCGGTCTTTTTCACCCGGCCTTTTTTGGTGGCCATGACCACGTAGCGGTTCTCGGTAAACTCATCCACCGTGAGCACGGTGGCAAGTTTTTCGCCCTCATCAAAATTAAGCAGGTTCACAATGGCCTTGCCAAGTGAAGAACGGCCTGCCATGGGCAGTTCATATACCTTAGCCTGATAGACCTTGCCGAAATTGGTGATGAACAGGAAGGTGGCATGGGTGGAGGCCACAAACAAATGTTCCACAAAATCGTCGGATTTTGTTCCCATGGCAGTCTTGCCTTTACCCCCCCGGTGCTGGCTGGCATAAAGGGTCACAGGATTCCGCTTGATGTATCCGCTTCGGGTCACCGTGACCACCATGTCTTCTTCGGCAATGAGGTCTTCAATGGAAATCTCGGTTGTACTCTCCACGATACGGGTGCGGCGCGCATCCCCGAACTCATCATTGAGTTCTGTCAATTCATCCTTGATCAGTCCCCGGACCACGGTTTCTGAGCCAAGGATCTCCTTGAACCAGGTAATATCCTTGAGCAGCTCCTGGTATTCGGTTTCAATCTTTTCCCGCTCCAGTCCGGTGAGCCGCTGCAGCCGCATGTCCAGAATGGCCTGGGCCTGGATCTCGGTCAGTTCAAACCGGTTTATCAAACCGGTTTTGGCCTCTTCCGGTGACCGGGAGGCCCGGATCAGGGCCACCACTTCATCCAGGTTATCCAGGGCAATCTTCAACCCTTCCAGAATATGGGCACGTTCTTCTGCCTTACGCAGATCATAGCGGGTGCGCCGGATGATGACGTTGGTCCTGTGGGAAATAAAGTGATTGAGGATTTCCTTAAGGGAGAGCAGCTCAGGCCGGTTATTTACCACCGCCAGGAAGATGATGCCAAAGCTGGTCTGCATATTGGTATGCTTGTAAAGCTGATTGATCACCACTTCAGCGATCTGATCGCGTTTAAGCCCAATGGCCATACGCATGCCATCACGGTCGGATTCATCCCGGACATAAGAGACACCGGTAATCACCTTGTCCCGGACCAGTTCGGCGATCTTTTCCACCAGCTTGGCCTTGTTTACCTGATAGGGCAGTTCCGTGACCACAATGGTTTCCTGGCCGCTTTTCTTATTTTCCTCCACCTCGACTTTGGCCCGCAACGTGATAATGCCCCGTCCGGTGTCATAAGCCTCAAAAATCCCCTTGGTGCCGTAAATATGGCCATAGGTGGGAAAATCAGGTGCCGGGATATGGGTCATCAATGCCCTTGTATCCATGCCCGGATCGTCTATGAGTGCCTTTAACCCCTCAATAACCTCACTGATATTGTGGGGGGGAACATTTGTGGTCATGCCCACGGCAATGCCCGAGGAGCCGTTGACCAGCAATGCCGGAAATTTTGTGGGAAGCACCGCAGGTTCTTCCAGGGTTTCATCATAGTTGGGGATGAATTCTACGGTTTCTTTTTCAAGATCGGCCAGCATCTGGTGGGAGAGTTTACGCATACGGATTTCCGTATAACGCATGGCAGCCGGAGAGTCGCCGTCCACGGAGCCGAAGTTGCCCTGGCCATCCACCAGGGTATAACGCAGGGAGAAGTCCTGGGCCATGCGGACAATGGTGTCATACACGGCAGAATCCCCATGGGGATGGTATTTACCAATAACATCACCCACGATACGGGCAGATTTTTTATAGGGTTTATTCCAGTCATTGTGAAGCTGCTGCATTGCGTATAGCACACGCCGGTGGACCGGTTTCAACCCGTCCCGGACATCGGGCAGAGCCCGCCCGATAATGACACTCATGGCATACTCGAGATAGGACTGCCTCATCTCTTTCTCGATACTGGTGCTTTCGTTTTGAATCATCCTAAATTAACTGCTCCCGATTAAATTGCTTATGAAAAACCCATCAAGCCGTTTTCAGATCTTTTCCCGTTTTCAGATCTCTTCATGGCGTGTTAAGTAAAAAACCTTGGTGAAATTATTGGTCAGTCCATGAATCCAGCATCCCTTTGCCCGGTTCCACCATGGACTGAAACGTGGAAAAATAAATATCGGAAAGGGTTAAAAACAAAGTAGCGATCAACGGCCCGTAAATTATACCTAAAATTCCGTATAGTTTCAGACCGCCAATAATGGCAAAAAACACAATAAGCGGGTGCATGGCCACCCGGTCTCCCACCAGTTTGGGTTTAAAAATATACTCAACGCCCCATGACAAAACAGCATAAAATCCAACAATAAAAAGGCCTTTACCCAGACTGCCTTTCAAAAGAAAAAACAAAGCCGCAGGCAGCATGACCACACCAATGCCCACAATGGGCAGAAATGCCAGAAACCCCATGACCACGCCCCATAAAAAGGGGGAATTCAGGCCAAGAGACCAGAACAGCAACCCGCCGGCCCCCCCCTGGATCAATCCGCCCAGTCCGTTGCCAATGAGTACGGCCCCGGCCATATCGCTGAACTTTTCAAAAAGCTTGCGGTTATGCTCGTCCTTGAGCGGAGACAAATCATATATGTACTGCATGAACCGTTCGCCATCCATGAACATGTAGAACACCACAATGAGCATCAGAAAAAAGTAAAACACCAGGTTCAGCAGGTTGGATGTCAAAAACCTGGCCTGCTGGAACAGGGAAAAGCCTAAGTTCTTTCCGATTTCGGTCAAAGGGTCCACCAACTCACGCCAGGAGATATGGGTATGAATATTGGCCTTGGTTAGAAATTCGTTGATCCGATCAAGAGCCCGGGTGCTTTCCAGAAAGTTGATCAGATTATTGGAAAACACCGCATCCTTTGCCAGGTTGTAAAGTCCAAGGGCTTCTCTTGAAAGGATGACCACAAAATAGACAACCGGAATAAAGACAATGAAAAAAACGGCCAGACAGGTGAAAACCGAAGCTGCCCGTGCAGGCATGAATCTATCCAGCGCCCTAAAGACAGGCCGAAAAATACCTGTAATGACAATACCGAGAAGCAGGCTTGCAAAAAACGGGGCTATCACTTTTCCCAC
Organism: Desulfobacter sp.; assembly: GCF_050177295.1. Classification (NCBI taxonomy): domain Bacteria; kingdom Pseudomonadati; phylum Thermodesulfobacteriota; class Desulfobacteria; order Desulfobacterales; family Desulfobacteraceae; genus Desulfobacter; species Desulfobacter sp. The sequence goes on along the minus strand of NZ_JBFXHE010000092.1, from coordinate 5,100 downwards.
AAGGAAAATGGATATGCAAAACAGGGCCAGAAAAAAAAAGAACACTGCCCGCTGAAAAATATTCTGCTCCAAATATTACCTGCCTGGTTTTATAAGATAACGACCCTAAATAACAAGGTAAAGCCGCATCATGCAGAAAGATTTCCTGCACAGGTGCGGCTTAGACCTTACGTTACGAAATACCCAGCGTTAACTGCTGATAAATCCCAGGGCAGCCAGCACCAGCAATACTTCCCAGATAATAACCTGGGTAAAACTTCCAAAGAAATGGTACACAATGCCGCCGCCTACGATGGCAGGTACGGCCGTGTATATCAGTATCCCAAGTTTGCGTGGAATATCCATGGTTTCACACCTCTTTTTTCAATTCAATTGAAATCAGTTATACCGGCAAATATCAATTTGTCTGTTTACCATTTTAAGGGCCTTAAGTAAAGGAAAACATAGCAGAAATTTGATCGTGTTCGGACAACGCAGGCGCTTCGCCCTCCTGTTTCTTGTTTATTATTTACCTCTCAATAATCATTGCCATGCCCATGCCGCCGCCGATGCACATGGAAATCAGGCCGGTATTGTACCCTTTTCTTTGCATCTGATGGATGGCGGTGACCATCTGGCGGGCACCCGTGCAGCCGATGGGATGGCCCAAAGAGATACCGGACCCCAGTTCATTAGGTCTTTCCACATCAATATCCAGTTCCCTCATGCAGCCGATGGCCTGGGCCGCAAAGGCCTCGTTAAGTTCGATCATGTCAATGTCGGACAATGCCATGCCGGTTTGTTTAAGCACCCGTTTCACCGCAGGCACCGGTCCCAACCCCATGTACGCAGGATCAAGGCCGCCGGACGCAAAGCCTTTAACTTTTGCCAGCACCTCAAGTCCAAGTTCATTGGCACGCTGTGCAGTCATCATGAGCACGGCTGCAGCACCGTCGTTGATGCCCGAGGCATTGCCGGCAGTTACGCTGCCGTCTTTTCTGAAGGCCGGACCCAGTTTGGCCAGTTTTTCCATGCTGGTTTCCATGGGCCGTTCATCCTTATTCACCACAATGTCCCCTTTGCGGTTTTTAATAACAACGGGAACGATTTCCTGGTCAAAGGTGCCGTCATGAACCGCGCCAAGGGCCCTGGTATGGCTTAAAAGGGCAAGTTCGTCCTGTTCCTGCCGCGTGATACCGTATTTTTCAACAATATTTTCTGCGGTCTGCCCCATGTGGTAGCCGTAAAAAATTTCATAAAGACCGTCATACACCATCAAATCATGGACCGGACCCTGGCCGGTAAGTTCCATACGATGGCCCCATCTGGCCTTGAGCAGGGCCATGGGGGCATTGCTCATGCTTTCCTGGCCCCCGGCCAGAACCACCTGGGCCTGACCTGCCATAATGGCCTGGGCACCCAAGGCAATGGCTTTCAGACCTGACCCGCAGATCTTGTTCACGGTCATGGCAGGCGTAGTGCGGCTGATGCCGGCACCGATCATGGCCTGGCGGGCGGTGTTCTGTCCCTGGCCGGCCTGGAGTACGTTGCCCATGATGACCTCGTCCACATAGATGTCTGCCAGGTCATCGCCATAATCATACCCTGAATTCTCAATGTCGATCATCCCCTGATCTTTCAAGGTTGCAGGGGAAAATTCATCATTGCCGGGATCCTGGGCAGGTTTGAGCCCGGCACGTTTTAACACGTCTTTCATGACATAGGTGCCCAGTTCCACCACCGGCACACTTTTCAAAGATCCGCCAAAGGTCCCCACAGATGTTCTAACACCGCTTACGATTACCGCCTCTTGCATTACAGCCTCCAATTGGTTGGATTAATTTTTTCCAAGTCAATGATTAAATTATTCTCAATAAGTTAGTCAAATTGCCATAACAAAATGATTTGTAAAATACAAGGGAAACGCCATCAGTCGCCCATGGCGTTCTTTTTCAGATCCAGCCACGCCTCAAGGCGCTGCTTTACTGTTTTCTCATACCCCCTGGCAGTGGGGTGATAAAACCGGGTGCCTTCAAGGGCTTCAGGCAAATAGGACTGGGACGCATACCCGTGTTTGTAATCATGGGCGTATTTGTAGCCTTTGCCGTAGCCCATCTGTTTCATCAATCCAGTGGGGGCGTTGCGGATATGCATGGGCACGGGCAGGGCCCCGTGTTTTTTCACAGCTTCCTGAACCTGTTTCTGGGCCGCATACACAGCATTGCTTTTGGGCGCTGTGGCCAGGTACACAGCGGCCTGGTATAAAGAGCCATCCCCTTCGGGGCGGCCCAGGCGCCGGAACGAGGCATCCGCATTCATGGTCATGGTCAATGCCCCGGGATCGGCAAGGCCGATATCCTCGGTGGCAAGGCGGATCATCCGCCTTAATATGTAAATGGGATCATCCCCTGCAGCCAGCATCCGCTCAAGCCAGTACATGGCCGCATCCGGATCACTGCCCCGCACGCTTTTAATAAAGGCGGAGATCAGATTAAAGTGTTCTTCCCCTGCCTTGTCATGGCGCAAAAGTTTTTGGGCCACCATGGCCCTGACATCTTCCACATCCAGTGTTTTGCCGTTCCCACGGTTCAAAGCACAGGCTTCAAGGCTTGTCAGGGCAGCCCTTGCATCCCCGTCAGATGCGGCGGCGATCTGATTAATGGCCTGCTTTGAAAATATATCTGATAAAAGTCCAAGTCCCTTGTCCTTATCTGTTAAAGCCCGGTTCAAAATCTGCACAATGGCATCCAGGGACAGGCTGTTCAGGGTAAAGACCCGGCATCTGGATACCAGGGCGGGATTGACTTCAAAGGAAGGGTTTTCCGTGGTGGCCCCGATCAGGGTGATCAATCCGTTTTCCACATGGAAAAGAAAGGCATCCTGCTGGGATTTGTTAAACCGGTGGATTTCGTCCACAAACAGCAGGGTCCGCCGGTTGTGCAGCCGTCTTCTCTCCTTTGCCTCTTCAATAATCTGCCGGACCTCCTTAACGCCTGACAACACCGCAGAGATCTTGACCCACTGATTTTTCGTCTGTGCTGCAATGACATTGGCCAGGGTGGTTTTACCGCACCCCGGCGGTCCCCACAGGATCATAGAAAAAACCCGGTCTTCGGCCACTGCGCGTTCAAGCAGAGTACCTTTGGCTGTGATGTGGTCCTGGCCCACAACATCTTCAAGCCGACGGGGCCGCATACGTTCGGCCAGCGGTGCGGCCCCGGCCATATCCTGCCCGGCGGTATGGTCAAAAAGATCCATTACAATGCGTTTTTCTGATCCCGTTCGCGTTTCTTGCGGCTCTGTTCTTTGCGCTGCTTATCCCGCTTTGTCATGACCTTCTTTTTCTTCTCCTGGATTCGCCTGAATTCCTTTGTGTTGCCGGAAAATTCAATTTTACCGGTTTTTTCCCTGAAATAAAGTTTAACAGGGGTCAACGTCAAAGGGATCATCTGGCGCAGCTGGTTGACCAGATACCGCTTGTAGGAAAAGTGCACGGCTTCGGGATAGTTGACAAAACAGACAAAACAGGGTGGTTTCACTGCCACCTGGGATGCGTAAAAAAACTTGAGGCGCCGGCCCTTGTGAAGGGAGGGTTCCTCCCGGTACACGGCATCCTCGATTATCCGATTGACCATACCTGTATTGATTCTGTGAGAGTATTCCTTATAAACCTTTTCCACCTCATCAAAAATATTCTGGCAGCGCTGGCCGGTTTTGGCTGAAATGGTGATGGCAGGCACAAAGGCCAGAAACCTTGCCTTCTGGCGCAGCTCTTTGATAAAGGCCTGCTGCCCTTTTTCCGACTTGTCCACAAGGTCCCATTTATTGAGCAGAAAAATGGCCCCGCATCCCCTTTTTTCGGCATAGCCCGCAATGGTGATGTCCTGGTCCGTGATGCCTTCGGAACAGTCAATGAGGATCAAGGCCACATCACAGTCTTCCATGCTGTCCAGGGCTTTGAGAATGGAAAATTTTTCAAGTTTGTCCGTGACCTTGCCCTTGCGGCGGATGCCGGCGGTATCTTTAAGGATAAATTCCCGGCCATTCCGGTTCACGGACAGTTCAATGGCATCCCGGGTGGTGCCGGCCTTGTCGTTGACCACCACACGCTGTTCTCCGAAAAGCCGGTTGGCAAGGGATGATTTACCCACGTTGGGACGCCCGACAATGGCAATGCGGATGGGACCTGTGTCATCATCTTGTCCCGGCTCCCCCGATTCGCCCGATTCACCCGCTTCCTTTGGGACCGGGGCATCGGGCAGCAGGGCGACCAGGTCTGAAAGGAACTCCCCTACCCCCAGGCCGTGTTCGGCCGACACCTTGTAAAACCGGTCCACACCCAGGGTATAAAAATCTCCGAGTTCATCTTCCTGACGGTGCAGACTTTCAACCTTATTGACCAGATAAAAAACAGGCTTTTCGGTACGGCGTAAAAGATCGGCAAGGTCCCGGTCATAGGGGGAAAGTCCGGCACGGCCATCCAGAATAAACACCAGGATATCAGCCTGTTCCACGGCCCGCAACAGCTGTTCCTTGATCTGGGATGCAAAAAAATCATCATCCGCACTTAAAAAACCGCCGGTATCGACCAGGGTAAAGGCTTTATCCTCCCACTGCGCATCGGCATACTGCCGGTCCCGGGTCACACCGGGCATATCATCCACCAGGGCCTGGCGGGACTTTGTAATTCTGTTAAACAGCGTAGATTTTCCAACATTGGGGCGGCCCACAAGGGCCACAACCGGTTTCATATTCGTTTCTCCCGGACAAAAAAGGGGTTAAAAAATCAAAGTAGGTTTTTATCCAACGCAGAAATTGGGCAAAAAGGCTATTTATGGATGGGCATTATCTAAGAGACAATTACATACCATAATATTTAAAATACAACTATTGTCAATCCTTGAAAAAATCACCGAAAATAAGACAGTTCCAATCAGGCTGACATTTTTAGCCCAAGAGATTAGGGTGTAATTGCACATTTAGGGAAAATCCCCAGGTTCTGTTGACATTTATCAGACCGCCCATAATTTATCCTCCTCAATATCATCTATCTGGAGGGATAACCTATGGGAAACGCAAATTTTTCGGATGCTGTTTGGTACAAAATTTTGGTATTTCTTA